>JBFKGB010000063.1:0-12092 GCA_041633535.1 Euzebya sp.
CGCCTTCCACCGTGGCACCCACGGCTGCCACGCCGACCAGCGGGGCGCCCACGGACGATCCCCCGGCGGCCGCGCCCGCACCTGCGCCCGCACCTGCGCCCGCCCCTGCACCTGCCCCTGCACCTGCTCCAGCTCCTGCGCCTGCGCCTGAGCCGGCCGCGTCGACGGTCCCCACCTCGGCGTGGATCGGGGGTCCCTCCGCCGACGCCACCGCCGAGACCCTGCGCCTTGCCGCGCTCAGCCAGGTCGGCTGCGCTGGCGGACGGGTCCCGGCCGAGCTGCGCGCCCGTGCCGAGCAGGGGCTGGACGACCTGGCCGACCCGGCCCTGCGCGACGGGGTCCGCCGCCTGCTGGACGGCACGGCCGTCCTGGACGCCGCCTGCGGCTCGCAGTCGACCTGGGACCAGGCGATGCGGACCGTGCTGGAGGCCACCGAGGACGTGGCCCGGATCCTTGAGGCCGACCTGGGGACGGGCGCGACCCCGGACGGTGCGGTGGCCGCGGCGACGGCGGGCGCCGGGTCGGCGACGCTGGCGGTGTACGCCTCGAGCGCCTACGACCGCCTGCGCTGGCTGACCCGTGGCGCGGGACACCCCCGGCTGGACCGCAACCCCGTGTGGTGGAGCTTCGCCCAGCGGGGCCACACCGACCTGCTGCTGCAGGCCGCTGCCGCCGGACGGTCCTTCGACACCGTGGTCTTCGGCACCTCACAGGCGCGCACCGGGGTGCTGGCCGACCGGCTGGCAGCGACGATCGGCGGCACGGCGTTCAACGCCGCGGTCGACGGCATGACGGTCGACGCCGGCGGGGTCTGGGCCGAGGAGCTGGTGCTGGACCTGGCCCGGCCGCAGCGGGCCGTCGTGCTGGTCTCGGGGGTCGACACCCTCACCTCCGTCGGGCCGCCGTGCCTGACCGGCGCCATCGACGGGATCCGCAGCTCGCTGGCCACGTCGGCCGGGACCTTCGCGTCGGTGCCGTGGCTGTCGTCCAGCCCACGCGCGCTGGCGGCCGCGCGCAGCCCCCGTCCGCCGCTGCTCTCGCCCCTGGCCCAGACCTACGACCCGGACCCGGCCCAGGACTACCGTCGCCGGACGCAGGAGCAGGCGATGGCCGCCGGCCGTGGCTACCTGCGGGCCTACGAGTCGTTCTCGTTCTGCCCCGAGCGCTTCGAGGCGCTCGACCGGATGGTCCGCGGCATGGTCGGGCGTGGGATCGAGGTCCTGGTCGTCGCTGCGCCCATCCGCCGCGAGCTGCAGGAGGCGGCGCCGCCGGGCACGCTGAACAACCTGGACCGGAAGCTGGCCCAGGTCACGCAGGACGCCGGTGGGTCGTTCGTCAGCTACACCACCGCGATGCCGGAGGGGGACATGCTGGACCTGGTCCACCTCAGCCAGGACGGCGCGGCCCGTCTGACCGACTGGATCGCCGAGGAGCTGCAGCGCCCGTGACGCCCCTGCCCCCGCCCACCCCCCGGTCGACCAGACCGCGGCCGCTCGTCGCCGCCGTCCTGGCGGTGCTGGTCCTGTGGGCGGTCCTGGCGGTGCTGGCCAGCGCCGTCACCTCGACCCGCGCCGACGTGCTCACCGACGAGGTCATGGATCGTCTGGGTGTCCCCACCGCAGCGCCCGCCCCCACGCCGACCTGTGCGGTCGTGGTGATCACCGACGAGTACGGCCTGGAGGTCCTCGTCCGCGAGTGCGGGTGACGTGGCGGACGGTGAAACATGTTCATGGGCAGGGAGGAGGCGGGGTGGTCGACGTCGAACCCTTCGTGCACCCCACCCCCCGAACGCACGGAGACCTCCATGATGCGCAAGCCCCTCGCCCTGGCCCTCGGCGCCGCCCTGTCCCTGACCGCGCTGCCCGCTGCGGCCGCTGACGGTGACTGCCGTCAGATCCGAGGCGCCGCGACCACGACGACCGCCGACGACGTGCAGGTGTGCCAGCAGGACAGCTGGCTCGTCGAGGCCGACAGCAAGGTCGGCAACCAGGCCAGCACCGTCCCGACGTGGGACACCTCCGCCCCGACGGCCTCGGTCGCCGCCGGTGCCGGTGGCGGCTACCTGGGTCTGGCAGCTGTGGCGCAGCAGACCGGCCGCCACACCCAGCAGAACGATGCCACCTTCGAGGGGACCTTCACCGGCGACATCGACACGATCGCCTGGACGATGTACCTGTTCACCTCGGCCCGTCAGGCCGACGCCACCCAGGCGGTGTCGCTGCAGCTGCAGATCGACGGCAAGACCGTCTACCTGACCGGCGAGACCGCCGACCGGACCCCCCTGTCCGCCGGCGGCAACGCCGTGCAGAAGACCGAGTTCACCTTCACCAACGTGTACGCCGCGATGGAGAAGGCCGGCGTGCAGCTGGGCGACGGGGTCGAGCACACCGTCCGGCTGTCCGTCAGCCAGTGGTTCAGCGTCAACGACAACGCGGTGTACGTCTACGACACCACCGAGGCGCCCTCCAGCGTCGTCTTCAACGCGACCAAGTCCACCGGCGCGGTCATCAAGCTGTAGGACCCTCCTCCCGGGGTGTGTCGGATCCCATCACGTCCTGCGACGCTGAGATCCGGCACACCCGCGCTACCGTTCGGCCTCGGCAGACGACGCGGAGGTCCGGGTGACGGTTGGTGTGCACGAGCGGCGGGTTCGCCTGCCCGGCCGCGTGGCCGGCCCGGCCCGGATCCTTGCCCGCCGGGTCGTCGCCGCCCTGAGCCTGGTGGTCGTCGTCACGCTGCTGGTCCTGGCCGACGCCGAGGGCTACGGCGACACCGTCGACGGGGTGGTCGGCTTCATCGACGCCGTCTACTACGCCACCGTGGCGGTCACGACGACGGGCTACGGCGACATCGCGCCGGTGTCGGACCGCGCCCGGCTGGTGACTGCGTTGATCGTCACACCGATCAGGGTCGCCTTCCTGATCCTCGTCGTCGGCACGACCGTGGAGGTCCTGACCGACCGCTGGCGTGAGGGCATCCGTCAGGCCCGTTGGAGGGAACGCATGCAGGACCACTTCATCATCTGCGGCTACGGCACGAAGGGGCGGGCGGCAGCCGAGGCGCTGCGCGGCGACGGCCACGACGAGGACCGCATCGTCGTGATCGACCGCGACCCGTCGATCGCCGAGGTCGCCCGCCGTGACGGCTTCGCGGTCATCATCGGTGACGCGGCACGCACCTCGGTGCTGGACGAGGCCGCGATCAGACGGGCCCGCGGTGTGGTCGTGGCCCTGGACCGTGACGACACCGCGGTCCTGGTGACCCTGACCGTCCGGGACATGAACGCCGACGTGACGATCTCGGCGGGCGCCAAGGAGGCGGAGAACACGCGGCTCCTCAGCCGCTCGGGTGCCGACAGCGTCGTCCTGGCCGACGAGGCGTCAGGCCGGCTGCTGGGCATCGCCCTGAGCCACCCGGCCCACGTCCAGCTGCTGGAGGACCTGCTGAGCACCGGGGAGGGTCTGGAGCTGGTCGAGACCGACCAGGCGGAGAACGGCGGGGTCGTGCTGGGGGTCGTGCGCGACGACGTCGTCGTCCCCCTCACCCGGCCCGGCGTCACGGTGCGCGAGGGCGACCGGGTCGTGCGGATCCGCTCCGCGCCGGGTGGCTAGCCGGCCGACCGCCTGCGGCCTGGGCTGTCGGTGGGAGGTGCGACCGGGGGCATGCGTGCGCGGCTCAGGTCCGGCCGCACGGTAACTGCGCACCGGTGAGGGACCCGACGCCCAGCCTGCCGTGCTGGTCGGCTCCTACGAGCTGCTGGCCGGGACCTGAGGGCGGGCGGCCACCCGGGCTAGGGCCGCGGGATCACCGGCCACTGCCCCGTCCGCTGGGGGTCGGGGTTGGGGACGGACTCGGGGTCGGGGCTGCGGTGCAGGAACTGGGTCACGTCCAGGTCCTCGACCTCGCGGGGCGTCTGGGGCACCTCCGGCGTCGGGGCGCCCTCGATCAGGCGGGTGGCCGGCAGCGCCTCGGGGTGGGTGCGCACCAGCCATGTCAGCAGGCCTTCGCGGATGGCGCAGCGCAGGTCCCAGACCTTCCCCGAGTTCGGCGCCGTCATCAGGGCCCGTACCTGGATCGTCGCCGACGTCGTGTCGATGACCTGCAGCACGGCGATGTCGCCGTCCCACAGCGGGTTGGCCTCGACCTGGCGGTGGAACTCCTGGCGCATCGCCTCGATGGGGGCCCGGTGGTCCAGCATCCAGCTGACGTGACCGATGACCTGGGTGCCGTTGCGGGTCCAGTTCTGGAAGGAGTTGCCCACGAAGAACGAGGTCGGCAGGACCAGCCGACGCCGGTCCCAGGTGCGGACCACCACGTAGGTCAGGGTGATCTCCTCGATGTTGCCCCACTCGCCCTCGACGACGACGACGTCGTCGATGCGGATGGGCTCGGCGACCGCCAGCTGGATGCCGGCGATCAGGTTGCCCAGGGTCGCCTGCGCGGCGATACCGGCGATCAGACCGATGATCCCGGCCGAGGCGATCAGCGACTGGCCCAGCGTCCGGGCGGTGTCGAAGGTCAGCAGCACCCCGCCGATGGCGACCAGGATCGCCAGGCCCGAGAAGACGCGGCGCAGCAGGATCACCCGGGTCTGGCGTCGCCGGGCCCACGGCGAGGCCTCCTCGACGTCGTCCAGCTCGAGCCCGTCCAGCAAGGTCACCTCGACGGCCAGCGACAGCCGCAGGAACGTCCACGTCCCCGCGACGATCGCACCGACGGACAGCAGGTGGGCCAGCCGGGTCGTCAGCGCCTCGGGCAGCTCGGTGAACGGCAGCGAGGCCAGGACCGCCAGCAGCGCGACGGTCGTCCGGCTTGGCCAGCGACAGCGATGCCGTGCCTCGCGGGCGAACACGTCGACGTTGCCGACGCGGAACACGATGCGGACGACCGCCAGGTACAGCAGCAGGGCGACGACGACGGCGCCCAGCATGATGCCCAGCGACAGCGCGACGTTGACGGCCTGCTCGACGACGGTGTCCTCAGGCATGGCTGACCTCGACCGGGTGGCTCCTCATGCCCCCACCATGCCGGACCCGGGCGCCCGCGCAGGTGTCCGGTCGCAGGAGCAGCCACTTTGGCACGCGGAGTTTGCCTATCGTTGACCCATGCACACCGACCCGACGCCCCCCCGACCGCTCGACGGCACCGCCCTGATCGAGCGTGTCCGGCGCGGGGTCATCGGCAGCGACGAGGTGGTCTGCGGGCCGTACGGCAGCAGGCCGGTGGTCTACGCCGACTACACCGCGTCGGGGCGGGCGCTGGACTTCGTCGAGGACGCCATCCGCGACCACGTGCTGCCGCGCTACGCCAACACCCATACCGAGTCCTCGGGCACCGGGCTGCAGACCACGCGGTTCCGCGAGGACGCCCGCGCGATCATCCGGCGGTGCGTCGGGGCGGACCGACCGGGGGTCGCGGAGGACTACGCGGTGCTGTTCTGCGGCACCGGCTCGACGGGGGCCATCGACCGGATGGTGCGGGTCCTGGGTCTGCGCATCCCCGAGCAGTGGGCCGACCGGGTGACGGTGGCGCAGGCGGAGCGACCGGTCGTGTTCATCGGACCGTTCGAGCACCACTCCAACGACCTGCCGTGGCGGGAGTCCGTCGCCGACGTCGTGACGATCCACGAGGACATCGACGGGGGGATCGACCTGGCCGACCTTGAGGCGAAGCTGGTGGCCCACGCCGACCGGCCGCTGAAGATCGGGTCGTTCTCGGCCGCGTCCAACGTCACCGGCATCACCACGGACACGGCGGCGATCAGCCGGCTGCTGCACCGTCACGGGGCGCTGGCGTTCTGGGACTTCGCCGCCGCGGCCCCCTACGTGCCGATCGACGTGGCCCCGGACGACGACGACCCCGAACACTACTTCGACGCCATCATGCTGAGCCCCCACAAGTTCGTGGGCGGCCCCGGCACCCCAGGGCTGCTGGTGGCCCGCAAGGCGCTGTTCACCAACCGGGTCCCCAGCGTCCCCGGCGGCGGCACGGTCTGGTACGTCAACCCCGAGGAGCACCATTTCCTGGACGACATCGAGCACCGCGAGGAGGGCGGCACGCCCGACATCGTCGGCTCGATACGGGCCGGGCTGGTGTTCGCGTTGAAGGAGGCCGTGGGCCCGTCGACGATCCGTGCGCGCGAGGAGGAGTTCGTCGGCCGTGCGATCAGCCGGTGGGAGCAGCACCCCCGCATCGAGATCCTGGGCAACCACGACCACGAGCGTCTGTCGATCGTGTCCTTCGTGATCGGTCACGGCGCGGCCGGCACCGGACGCTACCTGCACCACAACTACGTCGTGGCGCTGCTGAACGACCTGTTCGGCATCCAGTCGCGTGGTGGCTGCTCGTGCGCCGGGCCCTACGGGCACCGGCTGCTGGGCATCGACCTGGACACCTCGCGGGCCTTCGAGCGCGAGATCGGCCGCGGCTGCGAGGGCATCAAGCCCGGCTGGGTCCGGGTCAACTTCAACTACTTCATCGCGGAGGAGGAGCTGGACTACATCCTCTCGGCGGTCGAGCTGGTCGCCGACCACGGTGCGCGCCTGCTGCCCGACTACCGGTTCGACCCGTTGACGGGGCTGTGGCGCCACCGGGCCCAGACCGACGAGGGGATCGAGCGGCTGACCGACCTGGTCATCGGTCCCGACGGCTTCACCCAGACCCGCCCCGCACGGGTCCCCGACGACCTGACCCTGGCCGACCACCTGGCGGCCGCGCGCGAGATCCTGCACGCCGGACCGACCACCGCCGACCCGGGCTGGCCCGAGACGACGGCTGACTTCGAGGGGCTGCGGTGGTTCCCGCTGCCTGCAGAGGTCTGACGCAGACCTCGGGTCAGGCGGCCACCGGGGCCGTCCGGAAGGCCTGGATCTTGCGGCGGGCACGCTGCAGGGCGTTGTCGATGCCCTTGCGGTGCATCTCCAGCAGTGCAGCGATCGTGTCGTAGCTCTCGCCGGCCGCGTAGAGGGCGACCACGTCCCGCTCGAGGGTGCTGAGCGTCGCGCGCATGTGGGCGGTCAGCTCGGCCACGTCCTCCAGGGACTGGACCAGCACGGAGGGGTCCAGCGCCTGGTCGGGCACGTCCATCCAGTCCTCCAGCAGCCCGGCGTCGCGCAGGATGCGGTGCCGCTGCCGGTTGGCCTTCGTCACCGCACCCCACATCTGCCGGTCGACGCACAGCCGGGCGAAGGGCCCGAAGGGGGCGATCGCGGCGTCGTGGTCGCGGATGGCGTGCCACAGCCCGATCATCCCCTCCTGGACCAGGTCGTCCATGTCGCCACCGGGCAGGAACCGGTCCGAGGCCATGCCACGGACCATCGGGCGGAACCGGTCCAGCAGCAGGCCCAGCGACTCCTCGCAGCCGTTGCGGGCTGCATGGGCCAGCTGGTCGTCCGACGCCTTCGGACGGGCGGGCACTGCGCGGAGGGTCGAGGCGGCGGCCGTCGGCATGGGGGACTCCTTGGGCGGGAAGAAGGCGGTACACCCGGTAGACGCCCTGCCCGTGTCCGCGTTAACACGTTGCAGAAGGATCACGCTGTGTGCACAACGACAACGCCCCCTCCGCGGTGGCGGAGGGGGCGTCGGGGGGTGCTGTGTCGGTCAGTCGACGACGTCGGTGGTCAGGTCGGCGGTGGGCGGGTCCAGGCCGATCTCCTCGAGCGTCTCGGTCAGGGAGGTGCCGATCCCCAGGACGTCCTCGTCGCCGGCGGTCACGTCGTCGTTCTCCCTGCCGGGGTCGTCCCGGTCGATCGCGACGTCCCCGCCGACGCCCGTCGACAGCCGGGTCTGGCCACCCTGGTCGGCGCTGGTCGTGGACCGCGAGCCGCCGGTGGACCCGGTGTCGCTGGCGGCGCCCGTGACCGTGGGCAGGGGGGTGATCGAGCTGTCGCCGGGGGCGACGGGGGCGGCGGCACCACCCGGCAGGTCCTGGGCGGCGAGGGACGGCAGCGTCGGCTGCAGGGCGTCGCCACCTGCATCGACGGTGCCCCAGTCCGGGATCACCAGTGCGGCGGCGATCAGCACCGCGGCAGGCGCGATCAGCGCCGGCGCGATGCCGGTGGTCGCCAGCAGCTTGGCCACGGGCGCCGGCAGCTTCAGGCCGAAGCCGGGCAGCATCGCCGCGGCCTTGGCCCAGCCCTCACGCATCTGCTTGCGGGCACGCGAGAGGATGACCCGTGCCGACCCCTCGGTGACACCCAGCGACTCGGCGACGGCGGGGACGCCTTCACCCATCGCATCACGCATCCACAGGGCCTGCGCCTGCCGCTCGCTGAGCGCCAGCAGCGTCCGGCGGACCAGCTCGGCCTCCTCCTTGCGGATGGTCAGCGACTCGGGGGTGTCGACGTGCTCGGCCTCGGCGACCGGCATCGGCCGTGCACCGGCCCGCATCATGTCCAGGCACACGCGCTCGGCGATGCGGCACAGGTAGCTCTTCAGCCGCTGCTCGTCCTTGACGGCGTCCAACGCCCCCATGGCACGCACCATCGTCTCCTGCACGGCGTCGTCAGCGTCGACACGCGACCGCAGCCGGCGTCGGCAGACGGCGGTGATCGCGTCGGCGTGCGCACGCAGCAGCTGGTCCAGCGCGTCGGCGTCGCCGTCACGAGCCTGCTGGAACAGACTCGTGGAGTGGCTGATGAGCGCGGTCAAGCTAGGAGCCGGGGTAGTACTTGATGCAGACGGGGTCGCCCAGGATCAGGCGCGAGCGGATGCAGATGTAGTCGGCGCGTTCCTCGACGCCGGCGTCGTCGGTGCCGATGCCCTCAGCCCCCGCGCCGGGCGCGAAGGCGGTCAGCGCCACGAGGGCGACGGTGGCGGCCATGAGCTTGCGGCGCATCAGGTTCTCCTTGAGGAGGGCGGGGGGTTCTCCCGGTGCAACGAGCGACGTCGGCGTCTGTGACGGTTCGTTCAGGAGAGGGGCCGGACTAGTCAGTCCGGGTGAGAGTAAGCATGACGAACACTACGGCTGTGTTACAAGGGGTCGCAGCGAGTAGTTCGTTCTGTGCGGTCCGGGGGCCTCCGGCGGATGAACTGCCTGCGGTTCCTGGCCGAACTCTCCAGTTCCGTCCGTGGGGTGGTCGTGGGGCTGCCGCTGTGTCCGATCTGGAGAGCCTGTTCAGGCGTCCTCGTCCAGGACCGGGACCCGCGCCGGGCGGCGGGGGATCCCCCGGTGACCGTCCAGCAGGCGGTCGGCGGCGGCAGCGGGCAGGACGACAGCCGCACAGACCAGCAGCAGGCTGAGGTCACCCACCATCTCGGGGATCAGCACGATGGCCATCAGGGGGGCACGCAGCCCGACGGCCACGCCCACGGCCATCGCGGCCAGCATCCCGTCGTAGACCGCGCCGGGCAGCGCCACACCGATCGCCTCGATGCCGCCGAACAGCAGCAGGGCCCAGCCGGCGGCGATGGCGATCGTCGGCGACAGCGCCCCGCCCGGTGCGCTGGAGCCCAGCGAACCGGTGGTCGCGACCAGCTTGCCCAACCCCAGCGCCAGCCCGACCGCGATGGTCGCCCCCGCGGCGTCCTGCGACGCGGCACGGATGGCCTCCATGCCGTTGCCCGCGACGTAGGGGACACCGGCCACCACCGCCGCCGACACCACGGCGCAGGCGATGACGACCGGTCTGACCCGTCGGGGGACGATCCGCCGCGTGCGCGCCCGGGTCCGCTCCTCCAGCCGCAGCCGGCCCTCCAGGAACACGCGTGCTCCGACGATCGCGGGCAGCAGCCCGATGACGCCCAGCACCAGCATCCCGGACCGGCTGCCCTGCGTGCCGGGGAAGATCGGGCTGCCGCCCAGCAGCCGGACGCTGACCAGGTGTCCGACGCCCGCGCCGGCGAGGGTGTAGACCGCCGAGCGGCGCGACCGGCGGACCTGCAGGTGCTCCTCGACGTAGACGAGGGCGGCGATGGGGGCGTGGTAGGCCGCCGCGAACGCCGCGGCGATCCCGGCGGCGGCCAGGTCCGGCGCCCACCGTCCCAGCCGCTTGCCGACCCCGAATCCCACGGCGCCGCCGGTCTCGATGATGGCGGACTCGCGGCCGATCGAGGTCATGCCGGCGCTGGCGATCCAGGTGGCGGAGGACCGGACCACGGTGGACCTGAAGGAGGGGCCGGGACCCTCGCCCCGGGCGGACGCGGCGACGTCGGACAGCCCGCTGCGCCCGTTGCCGACCCGCCCGGCGACCCGGTTCATCATCACCGCGACCAGCACGGCGGCGGTCACCACGGCCAGGACCACGGGCCGGGGCAGGGCCGCGGCGGCCTGCACCGGCCCCTCGGCCCCCGACAGCCACCCCATGACCGCCAGCGTGCTGTCGCGGAACAGGTGGGCGAAGGCGGCGGCCGCTGCGGCGACGCCCACCATCATCAGCGCCCCGACGACCTCGCGGCGCAGCGTGGGCACGGCCGTCAGAAGCCGATGACGGAGCCGGTGGTCAGGCCGGCCAGGCCCCACAGCCCCAGGACCAGGCCGATGACGATCTTGACGTAGGCCGACCGCACCGACGGTTCGTCGACCGGCAGGCCGTCATCGTCCACCGCCTGGCCCGGGAAGACGCCGTTGCGCCGGAAGCTCAGCAGGGCCAGGCCGGTCCCGAAGAACATCGCCGCGCCGACGGCGAGCAGCAGGTAGTTGGCGACGTCGGCCCAGGTCTGAGGGGTCATCGGCCCCCACGCTAACGGTCGGCACCGGCCTCTGCCGGGGCCTCCTCGACGGGGACCGGCGGGGCGGCGGTGGCTGCGGTCGGGGTGACCGGGGCTGCCCGGCGGCCGCGCACCCGACGCCAGACCGCGTAGCCGATCAGGGCCAGGACGCTGAAGGGCAGCAGGAAGGTGATGAACACGATCAGCGACCCGACGGTTGCGACGAGGGTGTCGACGGCGTCCTCGATGTAGGGCGTCAGCCCGCCGGGCTGGTCCCGCTCCAGCAGGGTGGCCTCGGCGCCCCGCTCGGCGATCCGCACGGTCAGGGTCGAGAAGGCGGTGCGGTCCTGCAGCAGGTTCAGCCGGCCGGTGATCTGCTCGATCTGCCCCTGGATGTCGTCGAGCTGCTGCTGCACCGCGATGGCGTCGGTGACCGACGCGGCCCGGTCCAGCAGCCCCAGGTAGAAGCGCTCCTGGGCCTGCAGGTTGCGACGACGGGACTCCAGGTCGGTGTACTCGGCGGTGACGTCCTGGCTGGTGACGTTCCGGTCGGTGATCTCACCGGCGTCACCGATGCTGGTCAGCAGGTCCTCGAAGCTGCGGACCGGGACGCGCACCGTGACCTGCCCGCTGACCAGGGGGTTGCCGTCGGGGTCGCTGGTGGTGGAGGAGGAGGTCCCCGCCACGTGCCCACCGAGCGCCTGCACCCGGCTGATGACCTGCCCGAACGCGGCGTCGAAGTCGCCCGGGGCGACCTCGATCGTGACGGTCCCCTCCTTTATGACACGCTCACCGGTCGTCGCGGTGTCGGGCAGCGGTGCGACGGGCCCGTCGGCGGACGCGGCGTCGCCGTCGTCCGCAGCGGACCCCTCCTCGGCGGCGACCTCGGCCGGCGCCATGGACGAGGCGTCCCCGGCCAGACCGACCAGCTCGCCCTCGGCCATGTCCCCCTCCGCCATGTCCATCGTGGCCGTGCTGCCGGCGGTGTCGACGCTGGCATCGTCCGAGCTGCAGGCGGTCAGCAGGAGCAGCAGCACGACGACGCCGAGGGCGAGGCCCCGCAGCCGGGGGACGCGGCGGTTGGTCGGCGCCCCTCCCCGGTGGTCGTGGTGGCCTGGTGACGGGGTGCGGGTCATCGCGGTGCCTCTCGGGTCAAGGGGGTGGTGCCCGGTCCGACGCCGCCGACGCCACGATGGTTTCCGTCGATCTTCCGCGGTCCTAGGCTGCCGGGCATGGCCGCCCTCGACGACACGCCCGCACCCGACCTGCCCCCGCCGGTGATGGTGCCGCTGGACGCCACGCGGGTGCCGGCGGCGCAGATGAAGGCCCGGGCGGCCGAGCTGACCCGGACCATGGCCACCCGCCGGTCGGTCCGGGACTTCTCCACCGACCCGGTGGACGTGGGCCTGGTCGAGGCCGCGGTCGCGATCGGGGCGTCGGCGCCG
>JBFKGB010000064.1:0-12069 GCA_041633535.1 Euzebya sp.
CTCGACGGACCGCACGGTCGAGGTCGTCACGGCCTTCGTCGCCACCGACCCACGCTTCAGGCTGATCGTCAGCGGCAGGAACGAGGGGCTGGTGGCCGGTCGTCGGCAGGTCATCGAGCAGACCACCGGCGACTGGATCGCCCTGTGCGACGCTGACGACGTGTGGCTGCCGACGAAGCTGGAGCGGCAGCTGGACACGATCGTGCAGCACGAGGCAGGCCGGGGCGTCCGGGACCCCCAGCTGGTGGTCGTGGGCACCAACGGACACCACATCAACACCGACGGGCAGGTCCGCGGCGTGTTCGACGCCGGCGTGCACGACGAGACGGCGTGGCAGCAGATGCGTGACGCCGGTGCGGTGTTCCACGTCCTGAACTCCTCGGCCCTGTTCCGTCGGGACGCCTACGACCGCGTCGGGGGCTACCGGCAGGACTACTACCCGGGCGAGGACGTCGACCTGTGGACGCGGCTGGCGGTGCACGGGCAGGTGCTGAACCTCGAGGAGGTCCTGGTGGGCTACCGGGTCCACGGCGAGAGCATCTCCGACAAGGGCCTGGTCCGGCAGATGATCAACACCCGCCGGGTGGGCGAGAACGCCCGGCGCCGCCGGGACGGGCTGCCCGAGATCTCACACGAGGACTACCTGGCCGAGCTGCGCAGCGACCCGGTGGCCTTCCGGCGCCTGCTGCAGGGCTGGACGGCCCAGTCGCTGTACCGCAGCGCCGGGTCGGCGCTGGCCAACGGCCGGTGGGGCCGCGGGGCGTGGCTGATGCTGCGGTCCTTCGCGATGGACCCGGCGGTGCCGGTCACGCGGCTGCGTCGGCAGGTCCTGCGCCCCGAGCTGCTGGACCTGCTGAACCCTCGACGCCAGGTCAGCTGAACGCTCGACGCCAGGTCAGCTGATCCCGGGGCCGGTGCGCAGCACGGACTCCTCGACCACGGGGACCTCCACGGGCTCGGGCTCCGGCGGCAGCGTCGGCCGCCACAGCTCGCGGAACCGGACGTTCTCCAGGCGGGCCAGGTGCGGGGCCTTCCGTGACCACGCGACCAGCAGGGCGATGACGACGACCTGCTCGAAGCTGAGGTCGCGGGCCGGCGTCTCGGTCACCCAGCGCATCAGGAAGGCCATCGCGATCGCAAGGGACGCCCCACCGCTGGCCGGGGCCAGCCGGATGCCCAGGTACAGCAGCACGAACATGTAGGTCAGCAGCCCGGCCATGCCGACCAGCCCCTCCGAGGCCAGGGTCTGCACGAACTCGTTGTGGGCCTGCCCGGCCCAGGACTGCCCGGTGCGGTCGGCGTAGTCCTCGTAGAACTGACTGCCCGCACCGAAGAACGGGTTCTCGAGGAACGCGTCGATACCGGCACCCCAGATGTCGCTGCGACCGGTCAGCGTCGTCAGCTCCTCGGACTCCTCGGGTGTCAGGAACTCCTGGCTGGGCACCTGCGTGACCGCGACCGCGATCCCCAGACCCAGGGCGACCAGCGTCACCCCCGGCAGCCAGCGGTGCCTGTCGACGAGCGTCAGGCCGACCCTGAACCACCAGATCACGACCACACCGACCAGGAAGCCCGCCCACGCCGTCTTGGACTGCGTCAGCAGCAGCATCACCGCCGGCGTCCCCCACGCCAGCCACCGCCAGCGACGGGGCGGCTCGATCAGGTTCATCAGCAGCAGCATGTTCAGGTAGGGCCCCAGCTGGTTGGGGTGGGCCGTCACACCGACCAGCCGCACCGGCAGGCCGATGAAGGACCCGCCGGTCTCGACCCAGCCGAACGGCGTCAGACCGACCAGGAAGGACAGCCCGGTGAGGAACCACAGACCCATCTTGAGCACCCGCGGGACCTGCTCCAGGGTCGTGCCGGCCGAGCGCCACAGCATGTAGGAGGTCAGCGGCAGGAACACGAAGCTCTCACGCACCGGCCCGGGGTTCACCAGCTCGGCGAAACCGGCGAAGATCGCCCACACGGTCACGCCGGACCAGATCAGCCGACCCGGCCCCTCCCCCGGCTGGCGCAGCACCCCGAACAGGATGCCGCCGTACAGCAGCCCCGTGCCCGCCCGGCCGACCCAGGCCTGGGCACCGTTCAGGGACACGTGGTCCTCGCTGGTCACCGGGTTGCCGGTCAGGATCCCGACCAGGCCGAACATCGCCAGGATGCCGATCGAGCCGATCGTCAGGACCTCCAGGGCGAAGCCCGGCCGCTGCAGCCAGCGGTCGAAGACCAGCGCACCGGCGCTGCCCAGCAGCAGGATGAGGGGGAGGTAGGGAAGGAGGGCTCGTATCACGGTGTCCGGTCCGAGATGGCGTCGGCGTAGGCCTGCAGGTACCCCTCGGCCACGGCCCCCATCGTAAAGCGGTCCTGCACCCAGGCGTGCCCGGCGGCCGACATGGCCTCCCAGCCCACGTCGTCGCGCAGCAGGCGTCCTGCCGCGGTCGCGACGGCCAGCGGGTCGGTGACGTCCACGAGCCTCCCGGCCCGTCCGCCCCCCAGCACCCACGGCACGGCCCCTGACCACCGGCCACCGACCACCGGGGTCCCCTGCGCCATCGCCTCGACCAGGACCATCCCGAAGGACTCCTCCCGTGCCGGGTGGACCAGCAGGTCCGCGGCCGCCATCTCGGCCAGCACCCGGTCGTGGGGCACCGCGCCCAGGAACTCCACCCCGTCGGTCAGGCCCCCTGCGACGGCGAAGTCGCGCGCCGGGCCCTCGGGGTCGTGCTGCGGTCCGACCAGCCGCAGGACCGCGCCGGGCACGTGCCGACGGATCAGCGGCAGCGCCTCGATCAGCGTCCGGGTGTTCTTCAGCCGCCCGAAGCCGTCGGCGACCGCCATGATCACGTCGTCCTGCCCGCGCCGGCGGGGGCCCGCCCCGATGCTGCGGTCGTCCAGCCCGTTGGGGACGACGCTGACCCGGTCCAGACCCATGCGCCGCAGGCGACGGGCGATCTGGGGCGAGGGTGCCGTGACCCGGGGACGGCCCGCCAGGGCCGCCACGGACATCCCCAGCCGGATCAGCCGGTAGGGGTCCGGCGAGTACCACAGCACCGACGGCGCCCAGTCGTGGACGGTGACCACGCGTGGGGCCGGGTGGCCGCTGCTGCCCAGCGCGTACTCGTAGGACCAGTGGGCGTTCAGGACCTCGGCGTCCAGCCCGGCCAGCGTCGCACGCAGGCGGGACCGCTCGACCGCGTAGGCGTCCCGACCCCGGCCGCCGCGCCGTCGGGGCAGCAGCGTCACGCGGGCCCGGTCCACCTCGACGGTGGTGGTCTCCTCGACGTCGTCGTCCAGGCACACCATCTCGACCTGATGGCCGCGGGCCAGCAGCTCCTCGGCCAGCATCGAGACCACCAGGCCACGGCTGCCCTCGGGCAGCGCAAGTCCGGCAGCCCCCAGGCGCTCGGCGAGCGGCCGACGGGTCCACGGGCCCAGCAGCGCGATCCTCATCGGTGCTCACCGCGATCCGTGTCGGGCCGGACCGGCGCGATGCCGGCGGCGCGGTGCAGCCGGGCGACACGGGCGGGCCAGCGCTGCGCCAGCGCGAAGTCCCGAGCGACCGCACCGGCGGCCAGACGTGCAGCCGGGTCATGGGCCAGGTCCACGATGGCGTCGGCCAGCCCGGCCACCGTCGAGCGGCGGTCCCCCGCGGGCACCCGCCGGCCTGCCCCGTCGGGCACGTGCGTCGCGACACCGTGCAGGTCCAGGGCGATCACGGGCCGGGCCTGGGCCGCGGCCTCCAGCACCTGGGACCCGAAGCTCTCACGCAGGCTGGTGAACAGCAGGGCATCGCTGTCGCGCAGCAGCGGACGGATCCGCTGGTGGGGCACCTGCCCCAGCCATGTGACGTGCTCGGTCAGGCCCAGGTCGGCGATCCAGCCGTCCACGGACGGCCCCAGGTCGCCGTCGCCCACGACGGTCAGGTGGACGTCGGCCCGGCCCACGGCGGCCGCGACCGCCTCCAGCGCCAGCGGCAGTGCCTTCAGCGCCAGGATGCGGCCGATCCAGACCAGCTCGATCCGCCCGGCCGGTCGTGTCGGTGGTGGTGCCGGGTCGGCCTCGTCGGCCTCGGGCAGGCCGCTGTCGAGCATCTGCAGCACCGTGGTTGCGCCCAGCCGACGCACGATCGACTCGGTGGCGTCGTTGGTGACCGCGACCAGGCGCGCGTGGGCCAGGGTGGCCCGGGCACGCGGGTTGTGCGGCAGCGCGTGCTGGACCAGGGCGGTCCGCAACCGTTCCTTGGCCCAGGCATCGCCGAAGTAGTCCCGCAGCGCTGCCGGGGCGACCTGGCCGCCGCCGATCGGCCCGAAGGCCAGCGGCGCGTCGACCTGCCACAGCGGCGTCCCCCAGATCAGGCTGCCCCATGAGACGTGGTGGATCAGGTCGAGCGGTCGCCTGGCGTGCAGCGCCCGGACGACGGGCACGCACGCCTGCTGCCAGGCCAGGTAGTCGGCGTACACGCGCGGGTGTCCGCGGAACGCCGTCGCCCAGGGCTCTGGCGGGACGCCGACGACCTCGACACCGGGCGGCGTCTCCCCGTCCAGGGCATCGGCGAACGCCGGCTGGGTGACCACGACCACCTCGTGGCCCGCGTCCGCGGTCCACCGCACCCAGCTCCACCCGCCCTCGGCCTCTGAGCCGAGCCCCGGTCCGCAGGCGTAGGCCGAGACGAGGATCCGTGCCATCAGCCGCGTCCGCGGCGGGCCTGCGCCAGCTGCCGCAGGATCAGCACGACGAACAGCGGGTTGTTCAGCACGTAGCGTCGCCACAGCCGACGGGGTTCCCTGACGAGGCGGTACAGCCACTCCATCCCGATCCGCTGCACCCAGTCGGGCGCCTGCGCGACCACGCCGCCCAGGAAGTCGAACGCGGCTCCGACCGCCATCAGCGACACGCCGGGCAGCTGCGGTGCCACACGGTGGATCCACAGCTCCTGCTTGGGCATGCCCAGGCCGACCCAGACGACGTCGGCCCCCGACGCCCGGATCTCCTGCAGCACCGCGGTCTCCTCGGCGTCGGTCAGCGCCCGGTAGGGCGGCGAGTGCGCCCCCACGACCTGTGCGTCGGGGAAGTCGGCGGCCAGCCTGGCCTGCAGCCGCTCCAGCGTCTGCGGTGAGGCGCCGTACAGGTAGTGCTTCAGCCCGTGCTGCACACCCCAGGGGATGGCCATCTCCATCAGGTCCGGACCGTAGACCCGCTGCTGGTCGTCCACGCCGCTGGCCCGCAGCGTCCACACCAGCGGCATGCCGTCGGGCGTGGCCAGGTCCATGGCCGTGAGGGCGTCGTGCAGTGCATGGTCGGTCCGTGCCGACATCACCGAGTGCACGTTGCAGAACGCCACCATCCGGGCGCGGTCGGGCAGCGGATGGCGGAGGAGCTCCATGACCTCCGCGTAGCTGGTCGCCGAGATCGGCGTGCCGAGGATGTCGTGCTTGGGGGCGAGCTGCACGTGTGGACGGTTCCTGGTGTCGGGGTCAGGTGGGGCGGCGGGTCTGGGAAGGATAGACCTGCTCCAGCAGGTCGGTGGCGGCGAGCGCGTCAGCAGCCGCGCGGACGTCGGCCATGGCCAGGCCGGAGCGCTCGGCGATGGCCAGCAGGTCGTGGTCACCGTCGGAGAGGTTCAGCACCCACAGCATGGCCAGCTGCGCGGTCCGCGCCGCCCGGCCGCCCATCGTCGGGTACAGGCCGCGGCGGCCCAGCTGCGGCTCCCCGTACGGCGAGGTGTTGCGGTACGTGGCGTTGCCCTCGACCGCGGCGACGGTGTCCACCAGCACCTCCAGGGAGTCCCGGAGGGACGAGGGGTGGACGAAGCCCAGGTCGTCGGCGGAGGTGTGGTACTGCGGGTAGCTGCCGTGGGGGGTGCGCATCAGCAGCGAGACGGGCAGGTCGAACCCGGGCGAGCCGTACTGCCGCTCGTCGTAGCCCCACGGCGAGAACGGCACCACCGCCGACGGTGCCGCCCGGTCGCGCAGCACCACGTCCAGGGCCCGGTCGATCAGCGTGCCGCCACGACGGGTCCGCTTGACCGTGACGGGGCCGGCGTCCCCGACGCCCGCAAGGACGACCCCGGCCCGGACGGACGGCACCAGATCGGGGTTGGCGGCCAGCCACACCAGCGCACCGATGGTCCCCGGCGCCAGCAGCACGTGCCAGGTCAGCCGCGGCGACAGCGTGCGCAGGTGGGCGGCCAGCGCCGTGGCCACGACCATCCCCGAGGCGTTGTCGTTGGCCATCGCAGGGTGGCACGTGTGGGCGCTGACCAGACCGACCTCCTCGGTCGTGCCGGGGATGACGATCTCGCCGTAGGTCAGGTGCCCGGGCTGCAGCGTCGTGTCGATCGACACCCGGTAGGTCCCCTCGGGCAGGCCCTGCAGGACGTCGTGTGGCAGGCAGAACCCCCAGCTGCGGGAGTAGTAGCTGGTCCGGTAGGGCACGGCCGCGGGCAGGTCGGGCAGGGAGTGCAGCCGCGGCCGCAGCTGCTCCAGCGACAGCTCGGCCCGGACAGGCTCGCTGTAGCCGACGACCGCCAGCGGCGTGGTGTCGGTGTCGGCCACCACCGTCCCGTCGGGGGCGGTCAGCGTCGCCCGGCGCAGGTTCCACTCCTGCGGCACCTCCCAGTCGAACACCGGGGTGCCCGTCGGGACCTCGTGCACGGCCAGCCCCTCACACCAGCCGCCGAGCACCGCCAGCGTCCGACGGACCCCGTCGCCCGTCAGGCTGCGTGGGATCGGCAGCAGCTCGGCGACCCGCCGGTGCAGCTCGTGGCCATCCGGCAGGCTCATCCGGGCGCGAACAGCTCGAGGGAGGGGATCGCCACGGCCAGCTGTGCACCCCATCCGGCGGTGTGGGCCAGCTGTGCGCCGATCTCGCGGCGCAGGTTCCACGGGAGGACCAGGATGACGTCGGGGCGGGTGCGGTCGATCATCTCGGGGGCGAAGACCGGGATCCGGCTGCCGGGCAGGTAGGTCCCCTGCTTCGCCGGGTTGCGGTCGACGGTGTAGGCCAGCAGGTCGGCCCGGATCCCGCACGTGTTCAGCAGGGTGTTGCCCTTGCCCGGCGCGCCGTAGCCGACGACCTGCCGGCCGGCGGCCCGCTGCTCGTGCAGGAAGGCCAGCAGCCCCTCGCGGACGGCGAGCACCGCGTCGGCGAAGCCGTCGTAGGTCCGGGGGTCCTCCAGACGGTGCTCGTCCCGTTCACGTCGCAGCAGGTCGGTGACCGCTGCCGACGGCTGCTGCTCGCCCGGCTCGGCGAAGACGCGCAACGAGCCGCCGTGGGAGGGCAGCTCCTGCACGTCGGTGACCGTCAGCCCGTGGCGGGCGAACAGCCGCTGGGTGGAGCCGAGAGAGAAGTAGCTGAAGTGCTCGTGGTAGATCGTGTCGAACTCGACGCGCTCCAGCAGGTGTGCCAGGTGGGGGAACTCGATGGTGACGACCCCGTCGGGCTTGACCAGGGTGGCGAGCCCCTCCACGAAGTCACCGGGGTCGGGGACCTGGGCCATCACGTTGGCGCCGCAGACCACGTCGGCCTGCCAGCCCTCGGCCACCATCTGCCTGGCGACGTCGGCGCCGAAGAAGTCCACCCGTGTGGGGATGCCCCGTGCGTTGGCCGTGTCGGCGACGCTGGCGGAGGGGTCCACGCCCATGCAGCGGATCCCCTCCTGCATCACGTACTGCAGCAGGTAGCCGTCGTTGCTGCCGACCTCGACCACCGTGCTGGAGGCGTCCAGGCTGCGACGGTCCACGATGTGGCGCACGTAGTCGCGGGCGTGGGCCAGCCACGAGTCCGAGAAGGAGGAGAAGTAGGGGTACTCGGCGTCGAACAGGGTGTCGGCCGCGACGACCGCCTCGACCTGCACCAGCCAGCAGCTGTGGCACACCCAGGTGCGCAGCGGGAAGAACTGCTCTGCGACGGCCACGCGCTCGGGCCGCACGACCGTCTGGCAGGGCGGTGCCATGCCAAGGTCCAGGAACTCCTGTGCCAGCGGCGTGCCGCAGGCGATGCACGGCGGGACGGGCTCGCCGAACTGCCGGCTGCCCACGGGGAGGTGGTCGGTCACGTCAGTCGCCCGGACGGCCCGCATCCCACTCGATGGTGGCCAGCCCTGCATCCACCAGCGCCTTCTCCTTCTCGGCCAGCTTCAGGTCCGAGGTGACCATCATCTGCACGAGCTCGTCGAAGGAGTGGCGCGGCTTCCAGTCCAGCACCGTGTTCGCCTTGGTGGGGTCGCCCAGCAGCTGCTCGACCTCGGCAGGCCGCATGTACCGCTCGTCCACGCCGGTGTAGCGCTCCCAGTCGAGGTCCAGCAGCGCGAACGTGCGGTGGGCGAACTCGCGGACGCTGAACATCTCGCCGGTCGCCACGACGTAGTCGTCGGGCTGGTCCTGCTGCAGCATCAGCCACATCGCCTCGACGTAGTCCCCGGCGAAGCCCCAGTCACGCTGGGCGTCCAGGTTCCCCAGGTACAGCTTCTGCTGCAGACCCAGCTTGATGCGGGTCGCGGCGCGGGTGATCTTGCGCGTCACGAACGTCTCGCCACGCCGTGGGCTCTCGTGGTTGAACAGGATGCCGTTGCTGGCGTGCATGCCGTAGGACTCGCGGTGGTTCACCGTCTGCCAGAAGCCGTACACCTTGGCGCACCCGTAGGGGCTGCGGGGGTGGAACGGCGTGGTCTCGGACTGCGGGACCTCACGGACCTTGCCGTACATCTCCGAGGACGAGGCCTGGTAGTAGCGCGGGGTGTCCGGGCCCAGCTGGCGGCAGGCCTCCAGCAGCTTCAGCGTCCCCAGGGCGTCGACGTCGACGGTGTAGATCGGGTTGGCGAACGACACGGCCACGTGGGACTGCGCGCCCAGGTTGTAGACCTCGTGCGGACGGATGTCGAGCAGCAGCCGGGTCAGGGAGTTGCCGTCGGACAGGTCACCGTAGTGCAGGAACATCCGTGCCTGCTCCATGTGCGGGTCCAGGTACATGTGGTCGATCCGCTCGGTGCCGAACGTCGACGCGCGACGGACCAGGCCGTGCACCTCGTACCCCTTGGCCAGCAGGAGCTCGGCGAGGTAGGAGCCGTCCTGGCCGGTGATACCCGTGATGAAGGCGCGCTTTGTCTCGCTCATGTGGTGGTCATGTCCGTTGGTCGCTGCCGGTTACGCTGTGTCGCCCCCGATCCTAGTCCCCCGGAGCCGCACCCGTGACAGCCGCCCGCACCCCCGAGCACCCGCGCGTCGTGGTGGTGGGCGCGGGCCTGGTCGGTCTGGCGACGGCCGACGCGATCCTGACGGCGCGACCGGACGCCAGCGTGGTCGTGCTGGACAAGGAGCCGGACGTGGCCAGCCACCAGTCGGGACGGAACTCGGGGGTGATCCACTCCGGCGTGTACTACACCCCGGGATCGGCCAAGGCGACGGGCTGCCGGCGGGGCCGGGCGCTGCTGCTGCAGCTGGCCCGGGCCGAGGGGGTCCCCCACGAGCAGTGCGGCAAGGTCGTGGTGGCCGTGTCCGACGACGAGCGCCCGGCCCTGGCCGAGATCGCCCGCCGGGGGATCGCCAACGGCGTCGCCCTGGAGGTCATCGGGCCCGAGGCGCTGCGCGAGCTCGAGCCGCACGTCGTCGGTGTCCAGGCCATCCGGGTCGACGACGCCGGCATCATCGACTACCCGGCCGTGGCACGGGTCCTGGCCCGTCGCGTGACCGCGGCCGGAGGAGCGGTCCGGACCGGTACGGCCGTCGTGGGTGGGCACGAGGGCCCCGGCTCGGTGGTCGTGCAGACGACCGACGGGGACGTCGAGGCCGACGTGCTGGTGGCGTGTGCGGGCCTCCAGGGCGACCGGGTGGCCCAGCTGTTCAGCGATGCCCCGCTGCCCGTGCGGATCGTGCCGTTCCGTGGCGAGTACCACCGGCTGCGGCCCGAGGCCGCGCAGCTGTGCCGCAGCCTGATCTACCCCGTCCCCGACCCGCGGTTCCCGTTCCTGGGGGTGCACCTGACCCGCCACATCTCCGGTGACGTGCTGGCCGGTCCCAACGCCGTGCTGGCGCTGCGGCGCGAGGGCTACACCTGGGGGCAGGTGTCGGGCCGGGACCTCGCCGACGCGCTGTCCTACCCGGGGATGCGACACCTGGCCGCCGAGCACTGGCGCACCGGTCTGGGCGAGATGTGGCGCTCGGTGTCCACCCGTGCCTTCGTCCGGGCCCTGCAGCGGATGACCCCGGCCATCACGGTGGAGGACCTGCGTCCCCACCGCGCCGGCGTGCGGGCACAGGCGGTGTTCCCCGACGGCAGCCTGGCGGACGACTTCGTCATCCACGCCACCGACCGGACCGTGCACGTGCTGAACGCACCCAGCCCCGCCGCGACGGCCTCGTTGGCCATCGGCGAACAGCTCGCCTCGCGCGTCCTGCAGCGTCTGGGCTGAGGAAGCCGCCCTGAGGAGCTCGCCTTGAGGAACTCCGCCCTCAGGAACCCTGGTTGGTGACCAGGGCCGCGGGGATGGTGCGCAGCAGGATGCCGACGTCGGTGGTGAAGGACACCCGGTCGACGTAGTCCAGGTCGACGTCGACGTGCTCGTGCATGACCCCGCTGCCACGCTCGGACACCTGCCACAGGCCCGTCATGCCGGGCTTCACCGCGTGACGACGGTGCTCGTACAGGGCGTAGTGGGCATCGACGATGTGCGGCAGCTCCGGCCGCGGCCCCACCATGCTCATCTCGCCACGCAGCACGTTGAGCAGCTGTGGCAGCTCGTCCAGCGACAGCCGGCGGATCAGGCGACCGACCGGGGTCAGGCGCGGGTCGTCCTCGCTCTTGTGCGTCACGCGCCGGTCGCGCCCAGCGAAGGGGACGGGTCGCCGACGACGGTCGGCGTGCATCGAGCGGAACTTGTAGACGTGGAAGGTCCGGCCACCCAGGCCGACGCGCTCCTGGCGCAGGATGACCGGGTTGCCCAGGCTGACGAAGACCATCGCGGCGACGACGAGCATGACGGGCAGGAGCAGCAGCAGGGCGATGAGGGCCAGGACCCGGTCCATGACCGGCTTGCCGATCCGCAGGTAGAAGGCGTCGGGCTGGATGACCGGCAGGTCCATGACGGCATCGGTCGCCGCCACGTCGGACCAGGTGGTGTGGTCCGGTGGGGCGAGGGACTGTCTGGTGTCTCGTGTCATCAGGTCGTGTCCAGGTTCTGCATGGTCGCGCGTGTCACCTGCATGGGCAGGCCCCGTTGCGGCGACCACCGGTCGACTGCGTGCGGCGGAGGTGGTCAGCGGGCGCTGCCAGGGAGCTGGCGCCCGACGCTGGCCACGGACATGCCAGCGTCCAGCAGCTCCTGAGGATCCCAGACGTTGCGGGCGTCCACAACGACCGGGAACTCCAGCCACCCGGCCAGCTGGGCAGGTGTGAGCTCGCTGTACTCGGGCCATTCCGTGCAGGTCACGACGGCGTGCGCGCCGGTGATGGCCTCCTCGGCCGAGTCGCACAGCACGACCTGCTCACCCCACCGGTCCGCGACGTGCGGCAGCGCGACCGGGTCGTGCACCCGCACGCGGGTGCCCTCGGCGACCAGCGCGTCGATGACCTCCAGCGCCGGGGCGTCACGGATGTCGTCGGTGTGGGGCTTGAAGGCGACGCCCAGGACGGCGACCTCCTTGTCACCGATGTTCCACAGCAGGCGCCGCAGCTGCCCGATGGGCCACCGCTTGGCGTCCCGGTTGATCCGCTCGGTCTCGCGCAGCAGGCCGAAGTCGTAGCCCAGCTCGGCGGCGATGTGGATGAAGGCCTCGACGTCCTTGGGGAAGCAGGACCCGCCGTAGCCCAGCCCGGCGTTCAGGAAGGACCGCCCGATCCGCTCGTCGTGCCCCATCGCGTCGGCGACGGTGTGGACGTCGGCACCGGTCATCTCACAGATCCGGGCGACCGCGTTGATGAAGGAGATCTTGGTCGCCAGGAAGGCGTTGGAGGCGTGCTTGATCAGCTCGGCCGTCTTCACGTCGGTGGCGACGTAGGGGCAGTCGTGGGTCTCGAGCAGCGGCTCGTAGAGCGCCCGCATGATCTTGTGCCCGCGCTCGGAGTCGGCGCCGA
>JBFKGB010000065.1:0-11988 GCA_041633535.1 Euzebya sp.
CCACGATCTATGGTTGTTAACCGATGACGACCTTGAAGGGCGACCGCCCTTCAAGGCGCTGACTCAAGTTCACAGTTGCGCTCATCTGTGTTAACGTCAGGGTCCACAAGTGAATCATCGAGGCACCTCTTGGAAACCCCCGGATCCGATGCGCGCGGGGTGTCCGCGGCGCTGGTCGGCGATGAACTGATGGTCCTCGAGGCGATGGCGGGGCTCATGGTGGGCGGCCCGGTCACAGTGCACGGTGTTGCTTGCTCCACCGACGCCGCCATCGCGGTCGTGCGCACCCACGGGCCCGACGTGGTCGTGCTCGACGGTGGCATGACCATGATCAACTGCGAACGCCTGGCCGACCTTCGCCGCACCCACCCGGCGCTCCGCGCGCTGCTGCTGGCCGCCCGGCCCGACGTGGACGACGTGCAGAAGGCGATCGCTGCCGGCTTCCAGGGCCTGGTTGACAAGAACCTCACGATGGCGGACCTGCGGCGCGCCATCGTCGATGTCGGTCAGGGACGTCAGTTCTTCGACCCGACCGTGCTGGTCCAGCTGCTCGTCGCGAAGCAGCAGCTGGGGGCGGGCGACGTGCACTCACCGACCGTCGACGCCGATGACGCGCTGCCCGCGCTTTCCGATCGCGAGATCGAGATCCTGGACATGCTCGCGTCCGATCACGGCACGCGTGAGATCGCCACGGCGCTCTTCCTGAGCGTCCACACCGTGCGGAACCACATCCGACGCATCATGGGCAAGCTGGACGTGCACAGCCGTGCACGAGCCGTCGCCGTGGCGATGGAGATGGGCATGATCGGGACCCGGGCGGCCTGACGGTACGGCTGCTACCATCCCGGCCTCACGGGACGCTCCGGCGACCCGACAGGATGTGCGGCACCCCCCTCGCCGCAGGTAGGATCCGACCGGCAAGCACAAGTGCATACCCGCCACGGGACGTGGCCTAGCCTGGTTAAGGCGCGTGTCTGGGGGACACGAGATCGGAGGTTCAAATCCTCTCGTCCCGACTTCACGGAGCCCCGCTCGTCGAGCGGGGCTTCGTCGCGTCCGGGCGAGGGTCAGGCGGTCGGGGTCTGCGCCGGCCGCAGCCCGGTCCGACGGTCGGCCCGCAGGTCGGCGTCGGCCCAACGGGCCGCGACCATCGCCAGGATGCCGAACAGCAGGAACCCGCTGGCCAGCGGCAGGATGGTGCCGTCGAAGGCCCGGTCGACCAGCGAACCCAGCAGGGCACCGACCGCGACCTGCACCGCCCCGATCACCGAGCTGGCCATGCCGGCCACCTCGCCCATGGGGCCCATCGCCATCGAGTTGAAGTTGGGGATGACGAGGGCGTGACCGGCCAGGGTCACCGCCATCAGGACCAGGAACACCGCCACCGGCGGCACACCCCCGGTCGCCACCCCGACGGCCACCAGGGCGCCCGAGGCGAGGATGTAGGCGCTGAGCGCCGCGTGTGACAGGCGGCGCGAGCCCACCCGCTCGACGATGCGGGCGTTGACCAGCATCGCGCCGCCCATGACCAGGGCCAGCCCACCGAAGAACACCGGGAAGGCGTCCCCGACGTCGAAGACCTCGCCGAACACGATCTCGGAGGAGGCGATGTAGGAGGTGAACGCCCCGTACATCGACGTCATGGCCACGGTGTAGCCGACGGTGACCCGGTTCGAACACACGGTCCGCATGGCACCCAGCAGGTCGCGTGCGTTGATCTGCCGCCGACGCTCGGGCGGGAGGGTCTCGGTCAGCCGCGCGGTCCACAGCGTCAGGGCGACGGCAGCGACCGCGCAGGCGACGAAGAGCCAGCGCCACGACCCCAGGCTGACCCCGATCGCCCCGATGCTGGGCGCGATGACGGGCACCAGGATGAACACGGCCATGATCAGCGACATCGCCCGCGACATCTGCTCGCCCTCGAACCGGTCACGGACGATCGCCAGCGTGACCGCGCGGGGGCCGGCGGCGCCCAGCCCCCACAGGAAGCGCGCAGCGAGCAGCAGGCCCAGGGTCGGGGCCAGCGCGGTGGCGATCGCACCGACGGCGTAGACCCCGAAGCCCACGTACATCAACGGCTTGCGGCCGTAGCGGTCGCTGACCGGCCCATAGAACAGCTGGCCGGCGGCGAGGCCCAGGAAGTAGCTGGTGACCAGGCCGGCGACAGCCGTCGAGTCGGCGGCCAGCCCCAGGTCGGCACGGATCTGGCCGAACGCGGGCAGCAGCAGGTCGATGCCCAGGGCTGCCAGTGCCATGGACATGGCGAGGAGGGAGGTGAACTCCACACGGCCCAGACGCGGTGTGGGCCGCGGGGTCGTCGCGGTGGTGGTGGTCATGCAGTGCCTCCGGAGGGGGCAGGGTTGAGGCGGCGGTCGTCGGCGGACTCCACGACACGGGCGAGGAGCGCGGTCAGCTGTGCCCGCTCGTCGTCGTCGAGGTCACCGAACAGCGACGCCTCGTAGCGACGCTGGGCGGCCCGCAGCTCGACCAGCAGTGCGCTGCCGCTGGGGGCCAGCTCCAGGCGGTGTCGTCGTCGGTCGTCGGGGTCGCGGGTACGGCTGAGGTGTCCCATCCCCTCGAGGTCGTCGACGAAGGCGACCATGTGGCTCTTGTCGAGGTCCAGCCGGTCACACAGGTCCTGCTGGCACTGCGGTCCCAGGTCCTCCAGGGTCGCCAGCACGGCCATGTGGTGTGGGCGGACACCGTGGTCGGCGAGCTCCTCACCCAGCAGCCGGGTCGCGGACTTGGCGACCTGCGCGGCCAGGTAGCCCGGGTGCGTGACCAGGGAGGGTGGGCGGACGGGCGGATTCGGCGGCATCGGACAACAGTAGCAATCCGCAACGATATTGTCGCGATCCAGACGTGTCCGTCCGTGACGTGTCCGCCCCTGCCGCATCGGGAAGGGACGGCCGACAGCGTGGGACGCGACAGCCGACGACGACGCGGGACGCGACAGGCGAGGGAGGACCAGTGGAGGCGCGACCACCGGGCGCGGGCACGGCGCCCAGACCGCCGGGCGCGCATGATCCTCCCGCCGACCGACAGGACGCGACGGCGTTCCAGGCCGCCGTCATCACCGTTGTCGACGGCCTGATCGCGGGCGAGGTCATGACCTACGCGGAGGTGGCGCAGGAGGCGGGTCATCCCGGCGCCGGTCAGGCGGTGGCCAACGTCCTACGGCGCTTCGACTCCCTGCCGTGGTGGCGGGTCGTCCCCACCTCGGGGCGGCTGTACCGCACCCATGCGCCCGTCCAGGGCCCCCTCCTGCGTGCGGACGGGGTCGAGGTCACCGATGACAGGTGGGTGCGGGCGCCTTGACACCGGCCACGCAGATCGCCCAGGCGTGTCACCCAGGATGCCGGGGAAGGGCCTGCTCCCGCAGACCGACGGAGGCCCACGATGCCCGCAACACACACCACAGCCGACCCCACCCGACCGGGGGAGCCGATGCCGTTGCCCGACCCGGACCCCAGCCCGCTGATCCCCGGCCCCGACGAGCCGACGCCGGTGCCCGACCCCGGCCGGCCGACGCCGGTGCCCGACCCGGGTCGGCCGACGCCGGTGCCTGATCCGGGCGATCCGGTCCCCCTGCCCGACCCGCAGCCCGAGCCGGGGCGTCCGCTGACCTGACCGTGACCGCGGAGGTCAGCCGGTCAGCTGGCCCACCAGGTGGATCACCAGCCCGGCCAGGGCACCGACGACGGTGCCGTTGATCCGGATGAACTGCAGGTCGCGCCCCAGGAGCAGCTCCAGCCGGTCGCTGGTCTCCGCGGAGTCCCAGCGTGAGATCGTGCCCGACACCAGGCCGGCGATCTCCTCGCGGAACTGCACCACCCCGGTGCGCACGGCCTGCTCGATCAGGTCGTCGACCCGCGCCGCAGTGGCCTCGTCGGTCGCGAGCCGGCGTCCCACGGACACCACGGCGTGGGTCAGCCGGGCACGCAGGACCGAGTCCGGCTGTGTCGCCTGGACCTGGATGCGGCCCTTGACCTCGGCCCAGATGGAGGCGACCCACTCCCCCACCTGCTCGTTGGCCAGGATGTCCTGCTTCAGCTCCTCGGCCTTCTCGGCCAGCACCGGGTCGAACTCCAGCCGGGTGACGAAGTCCTGGATCGAGGAGTGGATCTGGTCACGCAGCCCGTGACCTGCCGACCCCGGTGTGGTCGCGCCCGCCAGGATGTTGCGCACGCCGGCCAGCAGCCGCTGGAAGATGGCCTCGTCGATGGGCTCGGGCAGCCACCATGGTGAGTCCACGGTGAAGCGCTGGCGCAGCGCGGGCTCGGACTCGACCAGGAAGCCGTCCAGGATGTTCAGCAGCTCATCGAGCAGCTTCTCGTGGTGATGGTCGACGGTCAGCAGCTTCAGCAGCCGGCCGGCGGCGGGGGCGGCGTCGAGGTCGGTCACGCGCCGGCGGATCTCGGTGGAGATCAGGCTGATCATGTCCTCGTCGCGGGCGTGCTCGGCGAGGCGGGCCACGACGTCGGCGAGGTGCCCGGCCGCCAGCGCGGCGTTGTCGGGCTGGGACAGCCAGCGCCCGGCCCGCTCGGCGAGGTCGGCCTCGGCGATGCGCTGTCCGACGATGTCGGCGGTCAGGAAGTTCTGCTGAACGAAGTCGCCGAGCGTGACGCCGAACTGCTCCTTGCGGGCGGCCACCACGGCCGTGTGGGGGATGGGGATGCCCAGCGGGTGCCGGAAGACCGCCGTGACGGCGAACCAGTCGGCCAGGCCGCCGACCATGCCCGCCTCCGCCGCGGCGATCGCGTAGCCCGACCAGCCCATGTCCTCGGTCACCAGCAGCAGCACCAGCCAGGTCAGCGAGACCAGGGCCAGCAGCCCGGTCGCGCGCCGCTTCATCGCGGCCAGGTCGGCGCGCCGCTCGGCCTCGGTCTCGTGGTCGATCTTCCGCGCGGGGGCGGTCGGCAGCGTGCTCATCGCGGGTTCTCCGGGGCGGGGTCGGCAGGCAGCAGGGCGCGCGAGTAGACGACCCGGGCGGCGGCCACGGGCGGCCCGTCGACGTCGCCGACCCTGATCCGTGCCTCCATGACCATCTGCGTGCGACCGAGCTTCAGCATCTCGACGTCCACCAGCAGGTCGCCGGGGTCGGGGCGCCGCAGGAACTCGATGGACAGGTGGCTGGTGACGGCCAGCGCCGCATCGCCCAGGTGTGCGAGCACCAGGGCGTAGGCGGCCTGGTCGACGGTCTCCATCAGGACGGGGCCCGACACCGTGCCGCCCGGCCGCAGGTGCCGACCGTCGGTGGGCCGGCGGTAGCGCACGAAGCCCGGTCGCAGCTCCAGCACCGCATCGCGGTAGTGCTCGGCCGCCTCGGGCCACACCGACCGGACGTAGTCGTGGATGCCGGCACGGTCCAGCACCAGGGGCAGGTCCGTCACCGTCGTGGCGCCTTCCGCCGCGCGCTCAGCACGACGAACCTCGCGTCGCTGGCGACCGTCCGGCTGCCCCCGAACAGGCGGGCCAGCTTGGCGTGGTAGGCCAGGTGGCGGTTGCCGACCACCAGCAGCGTCCCACCCGGGCGCAGTGCCCGACGCGCACCGGTGAACATGTGCCAGGCGATCGCGTCGCCCATGGCGTGGTCGTCGTGGAACGGTGGGTTGACGACGACCAGGTCGACGGAGGCGTCGGCGACCGGGTCCATGCCGTCGCCCAGCAGGTAGGTGTCCTCGCGGCCGGGCAGGTTCGCGGCCATCGTCGCCCGCGCCGACCCGATGGCCATGTGGGACTCGTCCAGGAAGACCAGCTGCAGCCCCGGGTTGGCCTGGGCCAGCCGCAGACCGACGACCCCGTCGCCGCAGCCGAGGTCCACCGCGTTGGTCATGGCCGAGGTGTCCGGGAGGTTGTCCAGCAGCAGCCGGGTGCCGGCGTCGACCCGCCCCTGGGAGAACACGTCGGCGTGGCTGACGACGGTCGCGCCGTCCTGCAGCTCATAGCGCGTGGGGAACGGGGACGGCCCGGGGTCCAGGTCGGGGTCGGGGACGCAGTGGATCAGCCGGGCCTTGCGGCGTGCCAGGCTGGTCGTCGTCGGCCCGAGGACCGCCGCGAAGACGTCCAGCGTCGAGGTGTGGATGTGCCTGGTCATCCCGGCACCGAGCACCACCGTGTCCGGCCCGAGTGCTGGGCGGATCCGCCGCAGCTGGTCCTCGAGCATCGCCAGCGACCGGGGCACCTTCACCACGACGAGGTCGACCGGACCCTCCAGCGCGTCGGTGGTGCTGGGCAGCTGCTGCACCGGTGCCGTCACTCCGTTGGCCGCCAGGTTGAGGCGCAGCGCCTCCTGGGCCAGCACGCTGTCGCCGACGGCGGTCACGGTCGCACCGGCAGCGGCCAGTGGCACCGTCACCGCACCGGCACGGTCCCCCACGACGAGCACGCGTGCGGCGTCCGGCACGGCCAGGTGCACGTGGTCCAGGACGTACTCGTCCGCGGCGTCCCAGGCCCGCACCTGCAGCCGGGGACGTTCGGGGTGGACCCGCAGCACGAACGTGCCCTGCGGGACGGTCAGCACCCTGTCCTGCGAGGCGGTGGCGGGGGGCGTGGGTGTGGGGTCGGGGTCCATGGCGAGGGCAAGACTACGGGCCTGCCGACCAGACCGGCGTGTCACACCGGCGGCGTACGGTGCCCACATGACCACGAACCGACCTCCGCTGGGTGACGTGCCGATGTTCGCGCCGTGCCCTGCCTGCCGGAAGGTCCTGCGTGCCAGGGTGGACTTCCGGGTGACGCCGTCGACTGGTTCGTTGCCCTGTCCATGGTGCCGACGCCACGTGTCGGTCACCGCACCGGGGTGCGGTTAGGATCGCCCGACCATGACTACTTCGCAGGTGTGGACCGTCCTCAGGTGGCCCCTGGCCATCCTGGGCCTGTTGGCCGTCGTCAACTACGCGCTGCCGCGCCTCCCCGAGGCCGCGTCCGGCATGATCGAGTTCGACACGACCGGCTCGATCCTGGACGACGCCACCGAGTCGGAGGCCCCCGACGAGCTCGACGTCGCGGTCGCCCCGCTCGAGGAGCCGACGCTGCAGCCCGGCACCGGTCCGGTGACGGACGGGACCGCGCCGCCGATCGCCGACTTCTTCGTCAACGACACGGTCGCCGACGTCGACAGCGAGGCCCTGGTCCTGTCCGACGACCCCGCCGACTCCGTGGTCGTGGCCTTCGACTTCCCTGCGGGTGACCCCGGCTGCATGGCCGTGGTCAACCTGAACCTGACCGTCGACGACGTGTCCTCCCCCGTCGAGGTGGGCGTCTTCGCGTCCACCATCGACAACCCTGTTGAGGTGGTGGACAACCAGCAGGTCGACGGGGACCTCCGTGCCACCTCCAGCCCCATGGCCGTGGCGTTGATCCAGGACCCCGGCGTCATCACCTTCGACGTGACCGGTGGGTTCCAGAGCTACTTCACCCAGGACTTCCCGGCCGGCAAGCCCTTCACGCTGACGATCGTGCCCACCGTGCCGGTCGAGAGCCAGGGCGGCATCCGGTTCGCCGCCGCCGACGCCGGTGGCGACACCGCCCCGACGCTGCTGTGGACCGGCACCCCCGGCTGCCCCGTCGAGGCCGCCCCGACCGAGGGCTGACCCCAGGCCGACCGAGGGCTGACCCCCCGGTCAGCTGGCGGTCTTGCGGTCCTCCCACTGGGTGCGGACCGTGACCTCCAGACGCAGCGGTGTGCCGGTGAAGTCGAACCGCTCACGCAGACGACGCTCCAGGTAGCGCAGGTAGCCGGTCTCGAGCCGCTGGTTGGTGAACAGCTTGAAGCGTGGCGGCTGTGAGGAGACCTGCGTCACGTAGCGGATGCGCACCGGACGGTGGTTCTGTCCCAGCGGCGGCGGGGTCGCCGCGACCGCGTCCGCCAGCCACTGGTTCAGCTGACCCGTGGGGATCCGCAGGTTCCAGGCGTCCAGCACCTGGTCGATGTCGGTGAACAGCTTGGCGACGCCGCGACCCGACAACGCCGAGATGCGTCGCATCGGCGCGAAGTCCAGGAACTGCAGCAGACGGTCCCGCTCCTTGGCGATCCGCTCGCGACGGTAGTCGTCGACCAGGTCCCACTTGTTCTGCACCAGCACCACGGCGCGGCCGGAGTCGATGATCTCGCGGGCCAGCTTCTGCTCCTGCTCGCCGATGACCTCGCCGGCGTCGAGGAGGAGCAGCGCGACGGACGCACGGTCGAGGCTCTTGCGCGTCCGGACCGTGGAGTAGAACTCCGTGGTGTCCAGCTTCGCCTTCTTCTTGCGCAGGCCGGCGGTGTCGATGAAGCGGTACATCCGGCTGCTGCCGTCGTCGCCCTCGAACTCGAGCAGCGTGTCCACAGGGTCCCGGGTCGTCCCGGGCACGCTGTCCACGATGACGCGCTCCTCACCGACCAGGCGGTTGAACAGGCTGGACTTGCCGACGTTGGGACGGCCGATCAGCGCGATGCCGGGGATGCCGTCGTCGCCCTCCTCGGGCCGGTCGAAGGCACCGGCGCGGTTGAGCCGGCGCACGACGTCGTCCAGCAGGTCACCCGACCCGTGGCCGTGCAGGGCCGACATCTTCACCGGGTCGCCCAGCCCCAGGCCGTAGAGCTCGGCCATGGCGACGGCCAGCTCGGTCTGGTTCAGCGTGTCCGCCTTGTTGGCGACCAGCATCACCGGGATGCCTGCGGCCCGCAGCCACTTGCCGACGGCCTCGTCCTCGGAGGTGATGCCGACCGAGGCGTCGACGACGAACAGCACGAGGTCGACCTCGCGGGTGGCCGCCTCGGCCTGCAGGCTGACCAGCTCGTCCATCGTGGTGCGGTCGGGCGCCCAGCCAGGCGTCCACCCGCCGGTGTCGACCAGCGTGAAGCGCCTGCCCAGCCACTCGGCGGGGTGGGACGACCGGTCGCGTGTGACGCCGGGCATCTCCTGCACGATGGCGTCCCGCCGACCGGCGATCCGGTTGACGAGGGTGGACTTCCCGACGTTGGGTCGACCCACGATGGCGACTCGTGCGCCACCGGTCGACCGTGCCTGCCATCGGCTCATCGTGCGTGCTCGCTTTCCTCGGCCACGTCCGGGGTGTCCCACCGGGGGCCCTTGGGGGGTTCCACCATCGTGGTGGACATCAGCTCGCCGCGGGTCGGGCGAGGCCTGCCACCGTATCCACGACCTCCTCCAGTGACATCCCGGTCGTGTCGACCACCACCGCGTCAGGGTGCCGCACCATCTGGCGTGCGTCGGCCGCATCACGTCGGATCAGGTCCTCGACGTGGTGCTCCAGCCGGTCGGGCTCGCCGGCCTGGTCAGCGCGACGGCGGCCACGTTCGCGCACATCGGCGTCCAGCCACACCTTCACGTCGGCGTCGGGCGCCACGCGGGTGGCGGCGTCCCGACCCTCGATCACCCCGCCGTCCCGGTGCAGCCCGGCCTGCTGCGCCGCCAGCAGGACGTCGCGGATCTCCTGGGGGCCGGCGACGGCGCTGACGTGGGCCGTGACGGTGGCACCCCGGATCTCCTCCTCGACGTCCTCGTCGTCCAGCATGGTCCGGTCGGCGACCCGGTCGATCGTGACGGTCCGGACCACGGCGAGGGCGTCCTGGGTGTCGTCGGGGTCGACGCCGGCGCGCAGGACCGCCAGCGTCGCGGCGCGGTAGTAGGCCCCCGTGTCGACGTGGGGCACCCCCAGCCGCACGGCCACGGCCTTGGCCACGGTCGACTTGCCCGACCCGGCCGGGCCGTCGATGGCCACGATCAGTCCACGGTCGGTCACGGCGTGCGGACCTCCCCGCCCAGGCGGACCAGGGCCTTCCAGAAGTCCGGGAAGGTCTTGGCGACGCAGCCGGGGTCGTCGATGACCACGCCGGGGAGCCGCGCCCCGATGGCCGCGAAGGACATCGCCAGCCGGTGGTCGTGGTAGGTCTCCAGGACGGCGTCCCCGGTGGTGGTCGACCCGTCGACGACCAGACCGTCGGGACGCTCCTCGACGCCTGCGCCCAGCTTGCGCAGCTCCGTCGCCAGGGCCGTCAGCCGGTCCGTCTCGTGGCCGCGGACGACCTCCGCCCCGGTGATCACCGTCTCACCGTCCGCGAGCGCGGCCAGGCACGCCACGGTCGTCACCTGGTCGGGCATCCGCGACAGGTCGACCTGTCCGACGGGCGCCGGGCGGTCGGGGCCGGTCACGGTGACGTGGTCGCCCTCCGCCGCCACCGTGGCGCCGAACCGCGCCAGCACGGTCAGGATCTCGGCGTCCGGCTGGATCGTGTCGGTGACGTTGACGACGGTCACGAAGCCGCCGGTGGCGACGGCCAGGCCGTACAGGTGGGCTGCCGCCGACGCGTCGTACTCCACCTCGAGGTCCCGTGCGGTGTAGCCCGCCCCCGCCGTGACCGACCAGGCCCCCTCCCCCGACTGCTCGACGCGGGCCCCCCACGCGTCCATCGCCGACACCGTCAGGTCGATGTAGGCGGCGGCGTGGGCGCCCGTGATGGACAGCTGCACATCGCGGGCCGCGTACGGGGCGGCCAGGAGGACGGCCGAGGCGAACTGGCTGGACCCGCTGACGTCCACCAGCACCTCGCCCCCGAGCAGACCTCCCGAGACCGTGACGGGCGGCAGCCCGTCCTCGTCCCGGACCGTCGCGCCCAGCTCGCGCAGGGCCCGGGTCAGCGGCCCGATGGGCCGGCGGCGCAGCGGTGCATCACCGGTCAGGGTGACGGGGGTCTCCGACAGCGCGGCGACCGCCGTGGCGAACCGGATGGTGGTGCCTGACAGCCGGCAGTCCAGCGCCTGTGCGGTGGGGCTGACCCGACCCCCGGTGCCGGCGATGCGCCAGGCGTACCCGGGATCGCCGGGGCTGCCGACCTCCCACACGGCCGCCCCGAGCCCCTGCACCACGTCACGCATGGCCGCGGAGTCCTGGCTGACCAGCGGGTGGCGCAGGACCGAGGTGCCGTCGGCCAGCGCCGCGAGCAGCAGAAGCCTGTTGGTGACGCTCTTGGAGGTCGGTGCCGCGATGGCCCCGCCCAGGGGACCGGTCGGGACGACCTCGAACCGGGACGGGATGTTCATGATGCGTGCTCCACCAGGTGGTAACCCCGCTCGGTCAGCGCGGCGCGGGCGGTCGCGGCGGCCTCGACACCGTTGACCGCAAGGCGCATGGTGCCCCCGCGGCCGTCGGGCGCGTGCTCGATGCCCAGGTCCTCGATGTTGACGCCCAGCCCGCTGACGGTCGAGGTGATCTCGGCGATCGCGCCGGGACGGTCCGGGATGGGGATGCGCAGCTCGACCAGCAGGCCCGACACGCTCTCCTTGCCGGGGAGTGCCCGGCGTGCCTCGCGGGCGTCGGCGAGCAGCTGCACCAGCCGCTCCTCGTCACCCTCGAACAGCATCATCCGCAGCTGGCCGATCCGCGCCGCGTACTCGTCCAGCACGGCCACGATCGCCTCGCGGTTCTCGCGGCAGATCTCGACCCACATCTGCGGGTTGCTGGCCGCCACCCGGGTGGCGTCGCGGAACCCACCGCCGGCCAGCAGCAGCAGGCGCGCATCCTGCCGGCGCGCCCGCTCGGCCGCAAGGCTCATCAGGGTGGTGGCGGTCAGCTGGGGCAGGTGGCTGACCACGGCCACCAGCAGGTCGTGGGCCTTGGTGTCGACCACGACCACCCGTGCACCGATGGCGGTGATCAGGCCGTTGAGCCGCTGCATGGCCGCGGCGTCGGTCCGCGGTGTCGGGGTCAGCAGGTAGGTGGCGCCGACGAACATCTCGCCGTGTGCATGGGCGGCGCCGTGCTCGTGCGAGCCGGCCATCGGGTGTCCGCCGACCACGTGGACGCCGTCGGGGACGACAGCCTCCATCGCCGCGACGATGTCGCCCTTGACGCTGCCGACGTCGGTCAGGATCGTGCCGGGCAGCAGGTGCCCGGCGATCGTGCGCGCGACCTCGGGGATCAGCGAGGGCGGGACGGCCAGCACGACGACGTCGGCGTCGACGACGGCATCGACGACGTCGG
>JBFKGB010000066.1:0-11952 GCA_041633535.1 Euzebya sp.
CCTGCAGCGGGTGAGCGGGTGGCCTACCCGCCGGAGGAGATCGTGCTGTCCTTCGCCGCGCCGGTCCGGACCGCCACCACGACCGTGCGGCTGCGGGCGGCCGACGGCTCGCAGATCCCCCTCACGACGTTGACGCCCGACGGCACGGTCGACACGCTGGTGCTCGGCGTGCCGGTCCTGGACACCGACGTCTACGCGCTGGGCTGGGAGTCCGTCGGTGACGACGGCCACCGCGCCACCGGCGAGGTCGTGTTCGGGGTGGGCGCCAGCCCGGGTGACGTCGCGGTCGCCGCCGCGGGCGGCGACGCAGCGGCCCTCCTGCTGGACGGCCTGGGGCTGGCGCTGCGGCTGCTGTGGTACCTGGGCCTGGCGGCTGCTGCCGCCGCCGTCGTGCTGGGACGGGGTGGAACGACCCTGGCAGCCGGGGTCCTCGCCGACCGTGGGCCCCGGCTGTGGCGGCTGCTGGCGGGCCTGGCGGTTCTCCGCGCCGTCGTCGGTGCCCTCACCCTGCTGGACGCGGGCGCCGACGTCACGACCGTCCTGACCTCGCGCGGGACCCTGGTCTGGGCCAGCCTGGCCGGGCTCCTCGCCGTCGTCGGGTCCCGACGCCCGACCGGGCCGGCGCTGGCGGTCCTGGCGGTCGTCGGGGGCACGCTGGCGGGGCACGCCCCCGACCGTCCTGACGCGGTCCAGGCGGTCACGTTCGGAGCGGTCCACCTGGGGGCCGCCGCGCTGTGGGTCGGACCGGTGCTGGGTCTGGTCCTGCTGGCCCGCACCGTCGGCTGGCGCAGCCTGGACCCCGACGAGCGCGGTGCCCAGATGCGCGCGCACGTGGCCGAGATCGCCACCGTCGCAGGGTGGGCGCTGGCAGCGGTGGTGACCTCCGGAGGGGTGCTGGCCCTGCGGGCCTGGGACGGGCAGTCCGTGACCACCTGGATGGGCGAGGCGTCCACGGCGGTCCTGCTGGCCAAGACGGTCGTGGTCGTCGCGATCGCCGTCCCGCTGGGCCTGCACCACCACCGGCAGCGCGAGCGCATGGTCGACGTGGGGGGTGGCCTGCGGACCGAGGCGGGCGCGCTGGTGCTGGCGCTCGCCCTCGGGGCGGTGCTGGTCGTCCTGGACCCCGGGTGGGGGCGTGCGACCGGGGACACCGACACCACCCTCGCCGCGCTGCTGGACGGCAGCGCAGGACCGCCCGAGCGGTGCGCGGACGTCGACGTCGGTCAGGCCACCTGCTACCGGACAGCGCTGGAGGCGCTGCTGGTCGCCGAGGGACCGCAGGCGGCGATCGACGAGGTCCTGCGGCTGTCGGAGACCGACGCGTTCGTCGCCGCCGGGTGCCACCAGGTGGCCCACGACCTGGGCAACGACGCCGCCGAGCGGATCGCCGACATGGGCGTGGCGCTGGCGGTGGACGGCTCGGCCTGCTGGTCGGGCTACACCCACGGGTTCGTCGAGGCGCGGCTGTCCGACATCACCGACAGGGAGATGTCGGCGGCGCTGCCGACCTTCTGCGACGGGGCGGCCGACCCGCCCTACTCCTTCAGCCACTACAACTGCCTGCACGGGCTGGGGCACGGGCTGATGCTGCGGGCCGACGCCGACCTGTTCGCGGCGCTGCCGCTGTGCGAGGACACCGGCGAGCTGTGGGCCGTCCACTCCTGCGCCTCGGGGGTGTTCATGGAGAACGTGATGGCCGCGCAGCAGGGCCAGCCCGCCGAGTTCGACGACGAGGACCTGCTGTACCCGTGCACCGTGATGACCGACCCGGTCGCCGAGGACTGCTACCTGATGCAGACCTCCCACGTCCTGTGGCGCCTCGACGGCGACGTCGCCGGCGGCTTCGCCTGGTGTGACAGCGCGCCCCAGGCCCACCGCGCGACGTGCTACCGCTCGATGGGGCGTGACGTGTCCAGCCGGGCGCGCCTGGACCCGGCCGGCGTGGTGAGCCAGTGCGACCTGGGACAGCCGGCGCTCGTGCGCTGGTGCCTGGACGGCGCCGCCTCCAACGCCGTCTACGAGACGGCGGACACGACGCTGGCCGACGCGCTCTGCGCGCTGGTGCAGGGGGACCGTCGCGACGCCTGCACCGCAGCCCGTGACCAGGCCGCCCGCACCGTCGCCGCCGGCTGAGTGATCAACATCCACCATGGTGGATCGTGCTCACTCAGCGCAGGCCGTGGATCCTGATCGCCTCGGTCCAGCCCTGCTCGGTCCGCAGGACCGCGCTGTCGGGCGACAGGGCCGTGCGGACACGGCGGGCTGCGCGCATCACCGCGGGCAGGTCGGGGTCCTCCAGCGCCTCGACGATCCGGGCCCGCAACGTCGCCACGTCGCCGGGCCGGACCAGGCTGTGACGCTCCAGCACGTCCCGGACGCCGCCGGAGTCGGTGGCGACGACCGGTCGGCCCAGCAGGACCGCCTCGGCCACGACCAGCCCCAGTCCCTCGCCGTGCGAGGGCTGCACCACGACGTCGGCGCCGGCGTACTCCGCCGGTAGCTCGCGGTGCGGCAGGGCGCCGGGCAGCTCCAGCCGCACGCGCAGCTCGTCGGCCAGCAGGCGCAGGACCTCGGCGTCGGGCCCCTCGCCGACGATGCGCAGCCGCACGTCGCGGCGCAGCCCGGCGACGGCCTGGACCAGCTCGCGGAACCCCTTCTCGGGCACCAGCCGGCCGACCGCCAGCACCGTCGGGGTGTCCAGCGACAGCACCCGCTCGGCCGGGGTCAGCACCGCGAGGTCCAGCGGCATGGGGTTCAGGCTGTCGGCGCGCACACCCAGCGCGGCGGACGCCCGCTCGCTGAGCGAGGTCGAGACCACCTCGACCCGGTCGGTACAGGCCAGCGCCCACTCCGCGAGCGGACGCAGCCAGGGGCGCCCCTCGACCACGCCGACGTCCGTGCCGTGCAGGTGCACGACCACGGGGACGTCGACCAGGGCCAGACGGGCGATGACAGCCCCCGGCATCCACCAGTGCACGTGCACGACGTCCGGCCGCCACCGCCGGACGGCCCGACGCAGGGCCATCGCCATCTGGCTCGTGAACGAGCCGAGCAGGGGCGGGCCGAGGGGCGGACGCAGCGCGATCCGGTGCATCTCGCCGCGGTAGGCCAGGGTCTCGTGTGCGTCGTCGGCGTAGCGCACGCGCCGGATCGGCACCCCACCCACGACATCCACCTCGGTCAGACCCGCGTCGTGGGGCGCCAGGACCCGGACGTCGTGCCCGTGGGCCCGCAGCGCACCTGCCCACGTCCCCAGGAACGCCGCGGAGGGGTCGCCGTCGAACCTGGGGTAGACGTGGGTCAGCGCGATGACGCGGAGGGGACGGCTCACCGGTGGTCGGGGTCGTCGACGCCCGTCGCGGACAGCACCCGTCTGACCCGGTAGGGCTGCTCCTGCCGCGCGTTGGAGTGGCGCAGGACGTCCCCGATGAACCCGGTGCCGACGAGCTGGACGCCGACGAGGACGGCCAGGACACCGAACTGCAGGAGCGGCCGTTGGCCGATGCCCTGCCCGAACGCGACCTTCAGGACCGTCAGGTAGCTGAGGATCAGCACACCCAGGATCGACAGGCCCGCGCCCACACCACCGAACAGGTAGAGGGGTCGGTCGGCGAACCGGGTCAGGAACAGGACGGTCAGCAGGTCCAGCATCGTCTTGGGGAACCGCAGGACGCTCAGGTACTTCGACGTCCCGGCCTGGCGCGGACGGTGCTCGACGGCGACCTCGCCGACGCGGAAGCCCAGGTCGTGGGCCAGCACGGGCACGAAGCGGTGGAACTCGCCGTACAGCGGCAGCTCCTCGACCACCTCGCGTCGCAGCAGCTTGTAGCCGGTGTTGAAGTCGTGCAGGTCAAGCCCGGTGAAGCTGCGGGTGGCGGCGTTGTACATCACGCTGGTCCAGCGCTTCACGCGACGGTCGATGCGCTGCTCGCGCCAGCCGCCGACCAGGTCGTGCCCGCCCGACTCCAGCTCGGCGAGCAGCTTCGGCAGCTGCCCGGGGACGTCCTGGCCGTCCGCGTCGAGCGTCACGATCAGCTCGCCCGTCGCCTGTGCGAACCCGGCGGCCAGCGCACCCGACTTGCCGAAGTTGCGCCGCAGCACCACGACGTGGACCCGGTCGGGGTCGTTGGCCTGCAGCTTGGTCAGCACGTCGGTCGATCCGTCGGTGGACCCGTCGTCGACGTAGACGATCTCGGTGCCCGTGTCGAGCCCGTCGAGGGCAGCGACGAGCTCGGCGTGGAAGGCCGGCAGCGACTCGACCTCGTCGAAGACCGGCACCACGGCCGACAGGGTGACGGGCGTGCTCATGGTCTCCGTAGCCTACGCGGGGGCCGGGTGGGCACCGGTGTGGCCGCCCGGACGAGGGCCGGGTGCCGTGCCGCCGGCCCTGCACGTGCCGACGGTGAGCGGTCGGACGGGCCTGCACCGGCGGGGGCACCCGTACACTCCCGGTCACCTCGTGGGGCCGTGCCCCAGACCGCGCTGCGCGCGCCCCCAGAACCGCCAGGAGCTCCCCCGACATGTCGACCGTCCAGGACAACGGCCTCCCCGCCTCCTTCCGCAGGGACCTGCCGACCATCACCGTCGTGGTCGTCAACCTCAACGGCAAGGACCTGCTGACCCCTTGCCTGGACAGCCTGGTCCGCCAGACCTACGACCCCGACCTGGTCGAGATCATCCTGATCGACAACGCCAGCAGCGACGGGTCCGTCGAGATGGTGCGCGAGAAGTACCCCCGCGTGCGGATCATCGTCAACGACGTCAACGTCGGCTTCTCGCCGGCGATCAACCAGGCCGCCAAGCTGGCGGGCGGGGAGTACCTGGCGCTGCTGAACAACGACGCCGAGGCGGACCCCAACTGGCTGGCCGCCGGCGCCTCCTACCTGCAGGGCCACCACGAGGTGGGCTGCGTCGCCTCACTCATCATGAAGGACGACAAGGTCACGATCGACTACGCCGGGTCGGCGATGGCGTTCAACGGCATGGGCTACGCCCTGCACAACAGCAAGCCGGGGATGGACGCGCCGGGCTACGCCGAGCGGACGCTGTTCGCCTCCGGCGGGGCGATGATCACGCCCACCGAGCTGTACCTGCGCACCGGCGGCTTCGACGAGTCCTACTTCGCCTTCTTCGAGGACGTCGACTACGGCTGGCGGCTGTGGGTGCTGGGGCACGAGACGCACTTCGTCCCCGCCTCGAAGGTCTTCCACCGCCACCACGGCACGATCAAGCGGTTCGGCTACGCCCGTGAGCGCTACCTGCTGGAGCGCAACGCCCTGGCGACGATCTACAAGAACTACGGCGACGACGCGCTGTCCAAGATCCTGCCGGGCGCGGTCCTGCTGACGCTGATGCGCGGCCTGACCGACCTGGAGGAGAAGGGCGACGGCCTGCCCGACTTCACCATCCGGCCCGACTCGCCCAACATCGACGAGGACATGTTCGAGATCCCGGCGATCACCGCGGCCCACCTGGCGGCGATGCGGGACTTCGGCCGCAACCTGAAGCTGCTGACGGCCAAGCGCACCGCCATCCAGGCCCAGCGCGTCAACGCCGACAGCGCCGTCCTCCCGCTGTTCAAGGAGACGCTGCGGCCCAACGTCAACGGTCGCGAGTACCTGGAGGTCTGGAAGGCCGTCGAGGAGGCCTTCGACCTGGAGGGCGAGCTGCTGGAGCAGACGAAGATCCTCATCATCACCGGCGACACCCTGAGCGAGCGCATGGCCGGCCCGGCGATCCGCTGCTACGAGATGGCGACCGTCCTGACCGAGGCCGGGTTCGACGTGACCCTGGCATCGATGACCGAGCCGAAGATCGGCGGTCGTGGGTTCAAGGTGACGTCCGTCGGCATCCCCGGGGCGATCAACGCGCTGGTGGACGACACCGACATCATCATCTTCCAGGGGTTCGTCATGAACTCCTACCCCGAGATCGAGCGCTTCGACGGTCCGGTCATCGTCGACATCTACGACCCCTTCCACCTGGAGGGGATGACGCTGCGCAAGCACGAGCTGGACTGGCAGCGCTACGCCACCCACAACTCCGACACGATGGTGCTGAACAAGCAGCTCGAGCGCGGCGACTTCTTCGTCTGCGCCTCCGAGAAGCAGCGGGACTTCTGGCTGGGCCAGATGTCGGCGCTGAAGCGCATCAACCCGGCGACGTTCGACGAGGACGAGTCGCTGCGGTCCCTCATCGACATCGCCCCCTTCGGCCTGCCGCACGGCGAGCCGGTGCGCACCGAGGACCGTGTCCTGCGCGGGGTGGTGCCCGGCATCGAGGAGGACGACTTCCTGCTGCTGTGGGGCGGCGGCATCTACAACTGGTTCGACCCCCTGACCCTGATCAAGGCCGTCGGACAGGTCGCCGCCGAGTTCCCCGACGTCAAGCTGTGGTTCATGGGCAAGGGGCACCCCAACCCCGACGTGCCGAAGATGCAGATGGCCGCCAACGCCTACAACCTCGCCGAGGAGCTGGGCCTGCTGGGCACCCATGTGTTCTTCAACGAGGGGTGGGTCGACTACAACTCGCGGCAGAACTACCTGCTGGAGGCCGACCTGGGCGTCTCGACACACTACGAGCACCTCGAGACCCGCTACTCCTTCCGCACCCGCATCCTGGACTACATCTGGTGCGAGCTGCCGATCGTGGCGACCGAGGGCGACACGCTGTCCCTGCTCGCCAAGGACCGCGGCCTGGGTCTGACCGTGCCGCCGGAGGACGTCGACGCCCTCGCCGAGGCCATCCGCACCCTGCGCGCCGACAAGGCCTTCTACGAGGAGTGCCGCGACAACCTGCGTGCGCTGAAGCCCGAGATGACGTGGCAGAAGGCGCTGGAGCCGATCGTGGAGTTCTGCCGCAACCCGCGTCGGGCCGCGGACACCACCGGCCTGCGTCGGACCTACATCTCCTCCAACATGACCCTCGCCGACGTCGTGCTGAAGCGCTCTGCCTGGTACTACGGCAAGCGGTTCGCCGAGACGATCACGTCCCAGGGTCCGCGGACGGCGCTGATCCACACGCGCAACATCGTCAAGCACTACACCTCCCGCCGATGAGGGTGGGGGTGCCGGCGACGGTCGGGCGGGCGGTCTCGCGCGTCGTCCCGGCGCCGCTGCGCGACCCCGTGGTCGGTCCCCGGCTGCGGGGGTGGCTGGGCGTCGGCCTGCTGCTCAGGCTGCTGATCGCCCCGTTCACGATCAGCGCCGACCTGCTGGCCGTGTACTGGCGGTCCCACCTGATCGCCTACGACGGTGAGGTGTTCTCCAGCTACCTGGTCAACATGGGCGCCCACTACACGCACGCGGTCAGCCTGCGCCTGCTGGACCCGGTCCTGCCGGCCGCCGACGTGCTGTGGACCGACCCGTGGTGGTGGTCCGACAGCGGTGGCCTGGCCCCCCAGCTGCAGCGCGCGTTCGTCGACACCGACGGGATCTTCGGGACGCTGCTGGCCCTCAAGCTGCCCTACCTGGCGTTCGACATCGCGGCAGGCCTGATGCTGCTGGTCCTGCTGTCCGACCGCCGTCCGCGTGAGATCACTCGCGCCTGGGCGTTCTGGATGCTGTCCCCGATCGGGCTGTACGCCACCTACGCCTTCGGCCGCTACGAGATGTTCGCGGTCGCCCTGGTCGTCGCCGCGCTGCTGGCCTGCGAGCGGGGGCACGTGTGGCTGGGTGCCGTCGCGCTGGGCGTCGCCATCACGATGCGGGGGTATCCGATCATCCTCCTGCCGGTCTTCGGCCTGGTCGTGGTGCGCGAGCCGTTGCAGCGGGTCGCCTGGGCCGCGCTGACCCTGCTGCCGCTCGGCGTCGTGCTGTACACCAACACCCTGTGGGCCGACACGGTCGGGGAGTTCGCCCGGCTGCGGGACTTCAACACCGGCTCGACCTTCCTGGCCTACACCCTCCCCGTGGACGGACCCGGGCCGATCTACCTGTTCGGCCTGTTCGCCATCGGGCTGTACGTGGTCCTGATCGGCCGCGCGTACGGCTGGTGGGGGAGGGGCCGCGTCCCCGTGTCGGAGCTGTGGATCTGGCTGCTGCTGTTCCACGGCGGCCTGTTCGCGCTGACGACCTTCAGCGCCCACTACTTCGCCTGGATGACGCCGTTCATCGCGATCGGCCTGGCCCGGCGTCCCGAGTGGCGCGGTCTGCTGGGCGTGCACCTGCTGCAGGTCGGCGTCGTGCTGCTGCTGGCGGACCTGCTGGGCGGGCCGGGCACCACCTGGGGTCTGTTCCAGCCGCTGCAGCCCGACATCGCCGACGCCGTCCCCAACCTGCGCGAGGCGCTGCTGACCCAGCCGGACCTGGCCACCCAGGCGGCCGGCGCGCTGCGGACGGCCTTCATCGCGTTGTCGGCCCTGCTGCTGTGGCCGGCCGTCGCCGACCTCTGGCGCCAGGCAGGACGCGACGATGGCCTGCTGGTGCCCGCTGAGCAGGGTCGCCCTGCGCCCGCCGAGCAGGGTCGCCCTGCGCCCGCCGAGCGGGCTGTCGACGGGGCGGGCAGCGAGCCCGGCCGTCGCTGGGCGCCCCCTCGTCGCCGGGGTCGCGGCAGCTGGCCCCCGCCCCGCTCCTCGGGCTAGCCCCCGAGCCCTTTCGGTCCAGCTAACCCCGTTCACCTGACCGGCCAGCGTGCCCAGAGGGGGGAACGGCCAGGTCAGACCACCCCTCTGGGTCCAGTGCGCCGCGGACGGCCGCCAGGGGTGGGTCGAAAGGGCGGGAAGGAGGGGCGGGAGGGGCGGAAGGAGGAGGGGGAGGTCAGGTGCGGCGGCGCAGGCCGGTCACGGCCAGCACGGCCGAGCCGACGGCCGCCAGGCCCCACAGCACCGTGAACAGCGGCTCGTCGCGCAGGCGGGCGGCGGTCGACCGGGCGACCTCCGCGACCTGCTCGACGGCGGGACCGAACCCTGCGGGCCCGGTGACGCGGAAGGCCAGGTCGCCGTCGACCGGTCGGCCGTCGAGGACCAGCTGGCCTGGGGCGTAGGGGTCGTTGACGATGCCCGCGGTGCCCTCCAGCGTCGTGTCGGCCCACAGCGCCAGCGGCGTGGTCCCCTCCCAGGTGAGCTCCATCAGCGCGACGCCGTCGATGGTGACGGGCGTGCCCAGGTCGGCGCCGACCCAGGTGCCGTCCTCCAGGTCCGCGCCGGCGACGTCGGCCGTGGCCCGGACCGTGTCGTCCCCGACCTCTCGAAGCACCAGGCGCAGGATCCCGTCGGGGTCGGGCGTCTCGGCGAAGGTCGCGACGGTCACGTCGATCCCGCTGACCGGACCCGCCGGGTCGAACGTCTGCCCGATCGTCCGGCCGGCCTCCAGCTGCAACGGGGTGTTCAGCGCTGGCTGGTAGGGGTCGCCGCCGACCCGACCGCAGCCCGTGCTGAGCACGGCGAGTGAGGTCAGCGCGAGGAACCTCACGGCCTGTGGATGTCGGCGGATGACGTGCATGGTCGCCCACTGTAGTGGGGTGCTGACGGTGGTCATACGTACACGGCGACGGCGCGAGCGGGCTAGTGCATGCTTGGCCGGGCCGTCCACCGCGGGAGACATGGACGGTACCCGCCGACAGCCAGGAGTCAGCCCCCATGCACCACACCACTGCGTCAGCCCAGCCGTGCCGTCTGTCACGCCGTCAGGCGCTGGGTGGGATGCTGGCCGCTGGTGCGGTCCTGGGGCTCCCCGCCCCTCGAGCGGCAGCTGCCGAGGACGGCATCGCCGCCGTCCTGCGGTCGCGGATCAACGCCGAGCGGACGCAGCGCGGGCTGCCCGCCCTCCCCGAGGACCCGCAGCTGTCGGTGGTGTCCACCGCCTGGAGCCAGCGGATGGCCGCCGACGGCGGGCTGTCGCACAACCCTGACCGGGATGCCCAGTACGGCTGGCCGGTGCAGCGGTCGGGTGAGGTCGTCGCCTACGCCGCCAACTCCAGCCTGACCGCGGGCCAGCTCGCCGACCGCATCGTGACGAACTGGATGAACTCCTCGGGACACCGGGCCATCATCCTGGGCTCCGGTTGGACCGACATCGGCATCGGCTGGTCGATGACCTCCAGCGGACGGCTGTACGCCACCGCCAACGTGATCACCACGGACCTCCCGGCCGCCGGCGCCGAGGCGCTGGCGCTGTCGGCGCAGGTGCTGCCGGGCGCCTCCGCGCCGCGGATCGTCATCACCCGGGGGGACGTGCCGGTCGACGCGCTCGCGGGGTCGGCCCTGCTGGACGGCTCCTCGCCCCTGCTGTTCGCCCGCCCCGACCAGCCGCTGCCCGGCCCGGTCCTGGCCGAGATCAGCCGGGTCGCCACCCCACAGACCAGCGTCTACCTGGTCGGCGGGGCGCTCCATCCCTCCCTGGACCAGCAGATCCGTGGGACCGGCGCCAACCCGGTGCGCATCGCGGGCGGCAGCCGTTACGACACCGCCGCGATGGTCGCCGGTGAGGTCGCCGCCGTGCGTCGCGCGCCGCTGCGCTTCCACATCATCCGTGCCGACGCCTGGGCCGACGCGGTCGCCGTCGCCGGTCAGTCCGCGGTGCACGCCTACCCGGTGCTGCTGGTCGACGCCGACGGCGTCCCGGCGGCCACCCGGGCGGTGCTGGACGCCCACCCGGGCACCGACCGGCTGGTCATCGGTGGCCATGGGGCGGTGTCGGACCGCGTGGTCCAGCAGGTCCAGGGCCGACGCCTGTCGGGGACCGATCGCGCGGACACCGGCGCGGAGGTCATGCGACAGCTGTGGGAACGGGATCGGGCCGCCGCCGGCCAGCACCTGCTGGTCACCCCGGGATGGACCGTCGACGGCTGGGCCACCGCGCTGGCCCACACCACCTGGGCCGCACGGCACCACGCGCCGCTGCTGTTCGCCGCGGACCGTGCGCCCGAGCCGGTGCGGCAGGCCCTGCAGCGCACCGGGTACTCCTCGTCCACCGCGCCGGTGCTGCGGTTCGCCCGCAACGTCGTCCCACCCGCGCAGCAGGACTTCCGTGCGCTGACGGGGAACTAGATCGGAGGGGTCTCCGTCGCACCGTCGCCGGTGCGCCGGACGTCGTAGCCTCCGAGGGGTGCCTGCCGTAACGACACGGGGTCCCGGCACGTACTCAAGGCACGCCGTCGACGGCCCACCGCCGTGGTCGTCATCCGAGGAGCAGTCAGTTGATCACCAGTCCTTCCGCGCGCCGTACCGGCGCCGTCCCAGTCCTGGTCGCCGCGCTGGTGGCCAGCATCCTGGTCGCCATGCCGCAGACGGCGCACGCCGCCTCGACCTACACCAACGTCGAGCAGCTCGACGTCGGGTCGTTCGTCGACGCCGGCATCGCGGTGTCCCAGCGCAGCTTCGCCCCCGAGGACACGACCGCCGTCGTCCTGGCCACGGACGCGAACTTCCCCGACGGGCTGACCGCATCCGCCGTGGCGGGCGCCGCCGACGCCCCGGTGCTGTTCACCGGGCCGACCAGCCTGGACCCGGCCACCGCCGCCGAGATCGACCGCCTGCTCGACGACGGTGACACCGTCTTCGTCATGGGTGGCGAGAACGCCGTGTCCGCGGCCGTCACCGACGCCCTGGGCACCTACCAGGTCCAGCGGATCGCCGGTGACTCGCGCATCGAGACGGCCGTCCAGGCCGCTGCCGTCGTCGGTGTCCCCAACGGCGGTCGGGTCCTGCTGGCCCGCGCCTTCGGCCCCGACGGTGCCAACGTCGCCTCGGACCGCACGACCGGCTGGGTCGACGCGATCTCCTGCGGCGCCTACGCCGCCGCGGAGGGCCTGCCGATCTACCTGACCCAGACCGAGGTCCTGACCGGCTCGACCCGCGACGCCCTGGCCGCATCCCCTGCGACCGACGTGACGATCTGCGGTGGCGAGGCCGCCGTGTCCGGCGCCGTCGCGACCGAGCTGTCCGCCCTGGGCCTTGACGTCGAGCGCGTGTCCGGCGTCACCCGCGTCGAGACCGCCGTGGCCGCCGCGACC
>JBFKGB010000067.1:0-11935 GCA_041633535.1 Euzebya sp.
AAGGAGGACACCGCCACGACGTCGTCGGATGCCCCCTCCGTGGCCCGCTGCTCCAGCAGCGCCACCACCGCGGCCGCGGCGGCCCGCGTCGCGTCGAAGCTGGCCTCCCGCGGGTCGTTCTTGACCTCGATGTTCAGACCCAGCGCGCCGAGCGCCAGGTCCATGACGGCCTCCAGGCGTGGGACCCGGACCCCACCGGTCAGCGGGATGGCGGTGATCTCCTCCGCCGTCATCCGCGCGACCGGCCGGTCCGGCCCGCCGTAGGCCAGCAGGGTCTCGTCGTGGACGCAGACCAGCACGCCGTCGGCGGACAGGCGGACGTCCAGCTCGACGGACGGCACGCCGTGCTCGATGGCCCAGGCGAACGCCTCGATGGTGTTCTCAGGCACGACCGCCTTGGCACCCCGATGGCCCTGGACCCAGTCCGGGTACCGGCCTGGGGGTGGGTGTCGTTCGGTCTCCACGACACCTGACCGTACTGGTCTGCGGCGTCGTCAGGCGACCGCGTCGGGGGAGAGGTCCAGGCGCCGCAGCAGCTGGGCGTTCAGGGCGACGACGATGGTGGACACGCTCATCAGGCCGGCGGCCACGGCTGGGGGCATCACGAACCCGATCGGGGCCAGGACCCCGGCGGCCAGGGGGATGCCGAGGACGTTGTAGCCCACGGCCCAGGCGATGTTCTGCATCGACTTGCGGTACGACGCCTCGGACAGCGTGCGCACGCCCAGCACCGCCCGCGGGTCGCCGGTCGCCAGCACGACGCCGGCGCTCTCTATCGCCACGTCGGTGCCGGCGCCGATGGCGATCCCCACGTCGGCGCGGGCCAGCGCCGGTGCGTCGTTCACGCCGTCGCCGACCATCGCGACGCGCAGCCCGCGGTCCTGCAGCTCGCGGACCTTGGCGTCCTTGTCCTCGGGCAGCACCTCGGCCATGACCTCGTCCAGGCCCAGCTCCTGCCCGACCCGGTCGGCGACCTGCTGGGCGTCACCGGTGATCATGACAACGCGCACGCCGGCGTCCTTCAGCGCCGCGACGGCCTGGCGGGACTCCGGCCGGACCTCGTCCTCCAGCGCGAACGCGCCGATGACCGTCCCGTCGTCGACGACGCTGATCACGGCCGCGCCCCGGTCGGTCCACCCCTCGACGGCCTCTGCCAGCCCGCCGGCGGCCGACAGGTCCAGCTCGCGCAGCATCGCCGGCCCGCCGACGCGGACCGTCCGGCCCTCGACGGTGGCGCTGACGCCGCGGCCGGCCTCGGCCTCGAAGCCCTCCGCCGTGGCAGGGGTGACGTCCTCCTGCTCGGCGCGGGCCACGATCGCCCGGGCCAGCGGGTGCTCGGAGTCTCCCTCGACCCCTGCTGCCAGCCGCAGCAGCGTCGCGGTGTCGGTCCCCTCCGCCGTCGCGACCTCGGACACGACGTGCTCGCCCTTGGTCAGCGTGCCGGTCTTGTCGAACAGCACGGCGTCGACACGGCGCATCCCCTCCAACGCCATCCGGTCCTTGATCAGGATGCCCTCCCGCGCCGACAGCGATGTCGACAGGGCGATGACCAGCGGGATGGCCAGCCCGAAGGCGTGCGGGCAGCTGACGACCAGCACCGTGACGGTGCGCGTGATGGCCTGCGCCAGGGTGCCGAACACCAGCCAGGCGACGAAGGTGATCGCCGCCGCACCCGTCGCGACGTAGAACAGCGCTGCGGCCGCACGGTCGGCCAGGGACTGCACGCGCGAGGAGGAGGTCTGGGCCTCCTCCACCAGCCGCTGGATCCCCGCGAGGGTCGTGTCGTCACCGACCGCGTCGACGGTGACACGCAGCGACGAGCCCTGGGGCACCGTGCCGGCAACGACCCGGTCACCCTCGCCCCGCGTGACCGGGTTGGACTCCCCGGTGATCATCGACTCGTCGACCTCGGCGCTGCCGGACTCGACGGTCCCGTCCGCAGGTACGCGCTGGCCGGGGCGCACCAGCACCAGGTCCCCTTCGGTCAGGTCATCCAGGCTGACGGTGGTCTCCTGCCCGTCGCGCAGGACCACGGCCTCGTCGGGCAGCAGGGCAGCGAGGGCGTCAAGCGCACCGCGGGCCTGGCCCAGCGCCTTCATCTCCTGCCAGTGGCCCAGCAGCATGACGACGACCAGGCCGGCCAGCTCCCACCAGAACTCCAGGTCGATCAGGCCCAGCTCGGTCGCGACGCTCGCGACGAACGCCACGCTGATCGCCATGGCGATCAGCAGCATCATGCCGGGCTCGCGGTCCCTCGCCTCCTGCAGCCCGCCGGTGAGGAACACCCAGCCGCCGTGGAAGAAGATGACGGTGCCGAGGACCGGCGCGATCAGCTGCGCGCCCGGGAAGGTGGCGGTGTAGCCAAGCAGGTCGGGGAGGGGGCCGCTGGTCAGCAGGACCGGGACGGCCAGCGCCAGGTGCAGCCAGAACCGTCGGCGGAACATGTCGGCATGGCTCCCATGGCCGCCTTCGTGACCACCGTGGGACCCATGGCCGCCCTCGTGCCCACCCCCGTGACCGCGCTCTGCAGCGTCATGACCCTGCGTGGTCGATTCGGAGGTCTGGGCGGCGGTGGGGGTGCTGCTCATGCCCTCTTCATACCTTGTCGGGGTATGTGGTGAAACGGGCTCAGGCTGCGGAGAGCTCCGACTCGCTCTTCAGCACCCGCTGGTCGTCGTCCTGCTGGATCAGGTAGGCAGGGTTGTCGGCGTCGGCGTCACGGGTGACGGTCGTGCCGTCGATGTCCTTCTCGACCCGGTCGGTGTAGCTGGCCTGGACGGTGCCCTCAGCGGTGCCGTTGCCCCAGCTCCAGCTGACCCGGTCACCCTTGTCGTAGCGCGGCATGTCGGCGTTCCTCTCATGATCGTCGTGTGCGGTCGACCGGCCCTTCCCGGACGAGTGCGGGCCGACACCCGAGCCCCCTGGCCTCGCACCCGTCCCCGCCCGGATGTCCCGACACGCAAACGGCCGACGCCGTGGTGGCGTCGGCCGCTGGTGTGCGAGTCGTCGGCTACTGGATCAGCGCCTCGGCAGCGTCGATCACGTCGTCGCTGACGGCGTTGGTGCCGCCCAGCGTGACGACCACGTCGAGGGTGGCCGCGTGGGCGGTCAGGAACGCCTCGACCTCGGCCGGCAGGACGTCACCGACCAGCAGGACCGGTGCATCGTTGCGTGCCGCGTACACCGCGCCGGCGAGGGCGTCGGGGTAGTTGGCGCCGGTCGCCAGGACGACGGTGTCAGAGCCCGTGTACCCACGCTCGGCCAGCAGCGCCGCGGTGGCGAAACGGGTCTCGCCGCTGACGCGCTCGACGACGTTGCCCAGCGCGGCCAGGGATGCCTCGGCGTCGGGGCTGACGGCAGCCTCGCCACCGACGACCAGGACCGGGATGTCGGTGCCCAGGGTCGTGACGAGGTCGGCAACACGGCTGTCCAGGTCACCGGCACCGTTCAGCAGGATGATGGCGTCGCTGGCCGCGGCGTAGGCAGCACCGGCCAGGGCGTCGGGGAAGTTGTCGGCCGAGGCGACGACGACCTCGGTCGGCACCAGGCCGCCGTCGATCAGGTGGTTCGCGATGGCCAGGGCCGTCTCGATCCGGTCGGAGCCAGCCAGGCGGACGGGGGTGTAGCCCATGTCGGTCAGGGTGGTCTCGACGTCGGCGGCGATGGCCTGCTCGCCACCCAGCAGGATGACGGTGCCGGCGTCACCCAGGACACGGGCGATCTCGTCCAGGACGACGTCGGGCAGGACGTCGCTTGCGGTCAGCAGCACGGGACCCTCCTGGACGAAGGCCAGGGTCGAGGCGGCCAGGGCGTCGGCGAAGGCGTCAGCGCGGGCGATCAGGACGGTCTGGGCCGAGCCGTCCTCGGGGTAGCTGTCCTGTGAGATGCGCACGGCCGTCTCGATGCGGCTGTCGCCGTCCAGACGGGCCGAGCCGGAGCCGACCTGGGCGATCATCTCGAACGTGGTGGAGGGGCCCTCCAGCGGGATCGCGGTGACGGTGACGACGTACTCGCCGTCGGCCTCGTAGGCGTGGTCGCTGATGGCACGGCGCTTGCCGTCACCACCGCGGGTCTTGGTGGGACGCATGACCTCGACGGCCGAGCCGTCGCCGTAGTCGACGGTGAAGGTCACGTCGCACGGCGCCTTCGGGGCGTCGTCCTCGTCAACCTCGTCCTCGTCAGCCTCGTCGTCCTCGGTGGTGTCGTCCTCGGTGGCGTCGCCCTCAGCCTCGTCCTCGACGGTCTCGTCGTCGGTCTGGGTGAAGCCGGCCCGGTCGATCTCCTCGTCGGTGCTGTCGGCAGCGGCCTCGTCGGTGCTGTCGGCGGGTGCCTCGTCGGTCACCGGCGCGGCCTCGTCGCCTGCCGCGTCCTCACCGGTGGTCGGGACGACCGGCTCGCACTTGTAGTCGTCAGCCTCGTCAGCTTCGTCGTCCTCGACGGTCTCGTCGTCGGCCTGGTCCTGCTCGAGGGCCTCCTCGGAGTCCTCGGCCCCCTCAGTCTCGTCGGTACCGGGCTCCTCGGTCTGGTCCTGCTCGGTCTGGGCGAAGCCCGACCCCTCGGTGGGGTCGCCGGTCACGTCGTCGCCGGTCACGTCGTCCTCGACGTCATCAGCCGTCTCGTCGTCACGGTCGTGGGGGTTGCCGGCGTGGTCGGGGCGACCGTTGCCGTTGCCCCGCTCACGCTCGATGCGGGTGGTGGCGTGGACCACGACGCGCTGTCCGACCTGGCTAACCGCAGGGGCCAGGTGGCCCTTGACCTCGCCGGTGTCCAGACGGCTGCTGCCGCGTGAGGGACGCGCCCCGCGCTCGTCGTCGTCGTCGGAGTCGTCGTCGGAGTCCTCGTCGTCAGAGTCCTCGTCGGACTCGTCGTCGTCGGACCCGTCCTCGACCCCGGACTCCTCGGTGTCGGTCGGGTCGGTGGAGCTGTCCTGTGCTGCGGCGGGAAGCCCCGCGAACGCGAGCAACAGCAACATCGAGATCGCCAGCAGGCGGGAGAGCAGACGTGGACGCATGGGTGTAGGCACCTTCGGTAGACAGCGTGGACCACCCCCATCGGCATCACGCCCCGTGATCTTGAGCACCGGGTGGCGAGCAGGAGCCAGGCCGCCCCATGTCGAAGTGCCCGGGTACCCGTCCCGTCCGACAGTCGAGGTCCACCAGATGCGTCCCCTCACCATCCGTCCCGCCCTCGGGTTGCTGGCCGCGCTCGCGATGCTGCTCACGCTCGTCGCCGCGCCTGCCACGGCCTCCGAGGACGTCCGCCCGCCCATGGACTACATCGCCCTCGGCGACCAGCTGAGCCAGCCGGACTACCCGCAGACGACGTTCGAGTCCTTCACCGTCCCCGTCGGCGGCGACGTCGAGATCTACGTCGAGATCACCAAGCCGGACCTCTCGGTCTACCCGGAGCTGGACGGCGAGCTGCCGATCATCTTCGAGTCCAGCGTCTACCACGGCACCCTCCACGGGCGGCTGGGCGAGCGCGTGTTCCCCGACCCCTTGGACCAGGCGGGCAACCGGCTGGGCCTGGTCGGGTACTTCGCGCCCCGCGGCTACGCGGTGGCGATGATGGACCTGCGTGGCACCGGTCGCTCCGGCGGCTGCCTGGACCACCTGGGTCCCAACGACGCCGAGGACATGCGGCTGGTCATCGAGCACCTCGCCGGACTCGACTGGTCCAACGGCCGCGTCGGCATGACCGGCCACTCCTACGTCGGCGCCACCCAGAACGTCGCGGCCGCCCAGAACCCTGAGGGCCTGGTCACGATCGTCCCGTCGGCCGGCCTGGCGTCGATGTACGACCACCAGTTCCAGTTCGGTGTCCCCTACAACCTGCAGTACGCCGGGCCGATCTTCGCCTACGAGACCCTCGCGCTGCAGCGCCACCTGCCGCCGGGCGCCAACAGCCCGCTGGGTGGTCCGACCGGCGACGACTTCGGCAACAACGTCCAGTACACCGGCTGTGGGCTGCCCAACACCGCCTCCACCGCCGGCTCGGGGCAGGCCACCGGCCAGTACGAGCTGTGGCACGCCCTGCGGGACTGGCGCGAGAAGGCCACCAACTCCGACGTCAGCGTCTTCATGGTCCACGGCGTCAACGACAACGCCGCCCGCATCCCGGCCGCCGAGTGGTTCTTCGGCAACCGCTACGACCGCGCCGGTGACAAGCTGTGGCTGGGTCAGTTCGACCACGGCTCGGGCGGCAACACCCGGTGTGGCGAGGCGAAGTCCTACGGCCACCCCAACTGCCGCTTCGACCAGTGGGTCGGGGCCCTGCACGCCTGGTTCGACCACGAGCTGAAGCAGACCGGCGTGGACACCGGTCCAGCCGTCGAGGTGTTCCTGAACGGTCGCTTCCCCGGTGAGTCGGGTGCGGTGTTCACCGCAGACAGCTGGTCCCGCCCGACCCTGACCCCGCTGTACCTGGATGCCGCGGACGGCTCGCTGTCCACGACCCGGCCGACCAAGGACGCGAGCGTCAGCTTCCGGCTGGCCCAGAACTCCGGGATCGTCTCCACCGGTGCCGAGGGCACCGAGTTCCGCATGGTCGCTGAGGAGGACATGCTGTTCGTCGGCCTGCCCAACCTGCGGTTGCGGACGTCGGTGACCAACTCCCAGGTCATGCACCTGGTCGTCGAGGTCGCCCGCGTCGACAGCGACAGTGGCCAGGCCGAGCCCATGAGCTACTGCACCATCCAGCCGTCGCTGCGTCATGGCGTGGAGACCGTGTCCCCGGTCGTGCCCGGCGCGGTCATGGACCTGTACCCGCAGTGCTTCACCATGGCCCACGAGGTGTTCGCCGGTGACGAGATCGTCATGACCGTCGGGTCGCGGACCCCCCACCACGTCGCGGCCGCGGTCGACGCGCAGGTCACGATCCACACCGGACCGACCAACCCCAGCAACCTGCGGGCCCCGCTGACCACCGCAGGCGCCTACACCACCCACCCCGACGTGCCCCTGTTCGCCGCCGGGTGACGCCACCGCGACGCCCCACATGACGTGGGGCCGACCGACGGATGAACGCTGGACGACGGGCCCCCACCACGGGGGCCCGTCGCGCGTCCGGGATCCCTGACCCGCCTACCCTCGCCCCCACCCCTCACCGCCCGGAGCCCCTCATGCCCAAGCTGTCCCGCCGTACGTTCGTCCGGTCCTCGGCCACCGCCGCGACCGCGGGCGCCATCGGTGTCCGGACCGGCCCTGCCGCGGCCCGCGCCCGCGACGTCGCAGCGGAGGCACAGGAGGGGGAGGACTGGGTCCGCGTGTACCTGATCGTCATCGACGGTCTGCGCCCGGACGAGGTGTGGCAGATGCCGACCCTGTCGGGGCTGGCCACCGACGGCTGGTACCTACCGGACTCGCGCGCGCAGATGCTGGCCGAGACCACACCCAACCACGTCTCGATGATCACCGGCATGCGGGTGGACCGGCACGGGATGCCCGGCAACGACGTGGCCTACCTGGCCGACAACATCGGGGAGGAACCCCGCTTCCTGCAGGCGGACACGATCTTCTCCCTCATCGCCCGCCAGAGCCCCGACCTGGTGACGGCGGCGGCGACGGCGAAGTCCTACATCGTCAACATGTCCAGGCACGAGCGCGTGGACCCCGGCACCGACGACGCGGACGCCACCAACGACCCGTTCATCGTCCCGGTGTCAGGCTCGGCGATCGACGCCGAGGTGGGGCCCGACGCGCTGCGGTTCTCCCAGACCCTCGATCCCGACCTGCTGTGGATGTCGCTGGGTGACGTCGACCGCGTCGGGCACACCGACCCGACCGGCAACGCCGAGGGGCCCTCCGGCGCCGCACCCGCGGCACGGGCCGCCACGCTGCAGACCGCCGACACCCAGGTCCGCAACCTGGTCAGCGCGCTGCAGGCCGACGGACGCTGGGCCCGCACCGTCGTGATGGTCACAGCCGACCACTCGATGGACTGGTCGCTGCCCGACGCGATCGTCAGCCTGTCGCCGGCCTTCGACGCCCAGCCGGACGTGGCAGGACGGTACGACGTGGCGCAGAACGGCGGGGCGGCGCTGTACTGGCTGCGCGCACCGGCCGCCGACGGGGCGGGTGAGCTGCTGCGCCGCATGCGCGAGATCGCGGTGGCCACCGAGGGCGTCGCCGAGGCCTGGTACACCGCGCCGAACCCCGCCGACGGTGACGAGCGGCACTGGGTGGGGGCTGCCCGTCCCGACTGGGCGCTGACCGGCGACCGGGTCGGGGACCTGGTCGTCATCGCCGCCGACGGCTTCCGGATCAGCGAACCGGGCCCGACGAGCAACCCGATCCCCGGCAACCACGGGCACGTCGTGACCCTCCCCATCCCGCAGATCGTCGCGGGCGGCTGGGACGGGCTGGTCGCCAACGACGTCGTCCCCCGGACCCCGGCGGACCCGCCCTCGACCGTGCCCGACGACGTCCGGGCCGCCGACCAGGGCGAGAACCTCGACATGGCACCGACGATCGCGTGGCTGCTGGGCATCAACCCGCCGCCGGGCGGCTTCGACGGCAGGGTGCTGCAGCAGGCGTTCTCGCGCCGACCGGCGACGCGGCTGCCCGTGGCCGACGTCCCCTCGATCCCCCGGTACCAGCGGGTGGCCGGTGACGACCGGATCGGCACCGCCGTGGCGCTCAGCCAGCTGGCGTTCACGACGCCCCAGTCCGTCCCCGGGCTGGTCCTCACCGCCGCCGGCGCCACCGCCGACGCGTTGTCGGCCGCACCGCTGGCTGCTGCGCTGGGCGGCCCCCTGCTGCTGACCGACGGCGACCGGCTGTCGGTCGCCAGCGCCACCGAGATCACCAGGCTGGCACCGGAGCGGGTGGTGGTCGTCGGCGGGATGGGTGTGGTCGAGGAGTCCGTGCTGGAGGCGGTCCGGGCACTCGGCGTGGCCGACGTGGTCCGGGTGGCAGGGGACGACCGCTACGGGACCGCCGCGGCCGTGGCTGCGGCGGTCAGGTCGGTGCGCGAGGTGACAGGCGTGATCCTGGCCAGCGGGGAGTCCGTCGCCGACGCCCTCGTGGCCGGGCCGCTGGCGGCCGTGTCCGGCCGGGTGGTGCTGCTGACCCGGCCCGATGGGCTGCCGCCCCAGACCCTCCAGGCGATCACCGACCTGGGCGTGTCCCGGGTCGTTGTCCTGGGCGGGCCGGCTGCGGTGTCGCACGCCGTCCTGACCGCGCTGCCCGACGGGTTGGTCGTCGAGCGCCTGGGTGGTGCGGACCGCTACGCGACGGCTGCGGCGGTGGCCGAGCGCACGGTCCGGGAGGGTGGGTTCACCGACCGGGCGTTCCTGGTGTCCGGTGAGGACAGCCCCGACGCCCTTGCGGCGGGCGCGGTGGTCGCGGCCGTCGGCGGGATGCTGCTGCCGCTGGCGACGGGGCCCGGAGGGGACTCGGGGGCGGTCGCCGACCTGCTGGACCGCCGGGCGGACGGGCTGGTGTCCGTGGCGGTGGTGGGTGGGGAGGGGGCGGTGCCCGCCGCGGTGGTGTCGGCGGTGGAGGAGCGGATCCTCACCGTCCGGTCACGTCCGACGGCGGCGGTGCCGACGCGCTAGGACACGTCGTGCAGACCGGTGGTGGTGCCCGGCGGGCCGCCCCCGGTCAGTCGGCGATGTCGGGGTCCTGCAGGACCAGGGCGATCCACAGCGCGCGGTGGGTGGCGATGTCGGTGTCCTCCATCGCGGCCAGCGCCTGGAAGACGCGGTCGAAGCCGAACTCGGCCATCAGGACCTCCACGGCGTGGTCGAGGTCGACGGCGTAGCGGATCACGACGGCGACGGTGCGGTTGATGCTCTGGGTGCGGGTTGTCTCGTTCATCACGGACTGCAACGACGGGTCCTGCGGAGCGTGACGGACATGTTCGGAAGTTTCTTCATCCGGCCGTGAACCTGCGAGGCTGGTGATGCGTCGTACCGGATAGACCTTCCCCCGTTCCCTTCTACGCGACTGCTTCCCCACACCCATGCACCGTTTCCTCCTCATCAGCGCCGCCATCGTCCTGGGCGCCGCCGGCGTGGCCTCTGCCGCCATCCTCGTCAGGGGAGGTGGCGACGTCGGGCTGCAGCCCGTGACGCCACCGACCGTCGTGGCCCTGCCCGACGCGGTCGCCGAGCCCGTGCCCATGCCGACGGCCGATCCGGTCGCCACCGCAACGGCCACGCCGGCCGCCACGGCCCAGCCCACCCCGACGGAGACCGCGGCCGAGGAGGTCGCGATGGTCCAGCAGCGGCTGACCGACCTGCGGTACTACGTCGGTCCGATCGACGGCGAGGCCGGACCCGGCACCGCCAGCGCGGTCCAGGCGTTCCAGAAGGTCAACGGCCTGTCCGCGGACGGGGTCATCGGTCCCAACACCGTCGCGGCGCTGTCCTCACCCGTCGTCCCCGCCCTGCGTGGCGGTGGCGGGGACCGTGTCGAGGTCGACCTGGACCTCCAGGTCATGTACCTGGTCCGCAGCGGCCAGATCGACCGCATCCTGCCGATCTCCTCGGGGTCCGGCGAGCGCTACACGACCTCCAGCGGACCCGCGGAGTCCCTGACACCTGTGGGCACCTTCACGGTCCAGCGGCACATCCGGGGCGAGCGGCACGCCGAGCTCGGGACCCTGTACGACCCCATGTACTTCCACGGCGGCTGGGCGATCCACGGGTCCAACTCCGTGCCGGCCTACCCCGCGTCGCACGGCTGCGTCCGCGTGACGCGTGCCGACGCCAAGTGGCTGTTCGACCGCCTTCCGATCGGCTCGACGGTGCAGATCTACGGCAACACCAACGCCTTCAGCCCCGCCGCGGGCGAGACCGCCGGCACCAGCACCCCTGCAGGTGACACCGCCGACACGACGCCCGACGACGGCATCCAGAACGAGGCCCCGGCGCCGACGCCGACCCCCTCACCCACCGCGACCACGCCGCCGCCCGCCCCCGCACCGGCCCCGGAGCCGGCGCAGCCCACCCCGGCAGCGACCGCGCAGCCCACCCAGCCGGCCCCCAGCGCCGAGCCCTCGGCCCAGACCGCACCACCGCCCCCGGAACCCGCGACCGGCGACTGACGCCGTGACCGGCGATTGACGCCGTGACCGGCGATTGACGCCGTGACCGGCGATTGACGCCGCGGCGGGTCCGCCTGAGCAGGATCCACCATGGTGGATCCTGCTCACCCTGTCAGCCGAACAGAGAGCCCTGCGCTGGGCTGCCCTCGGGCGACAGCGCGGGATGTCCTGGCCCCACCAGCCCCTCGTCGGTGTCCTCCTCGACCGGGAGGACCAGCGACGGGTCGTTGTTGGCCACGGAGTTCGCCCGCGTCGACACGCGGTACCGCTCGACGGCGTCGGCCGGTGCCGGGCCCAGCAGCTCGCTGAGGTCGCCGGCGTCGGCGTCGGGGTCCAGCCACAGGTCCCACACGTCGCGGTCCAGCACCACCGGCATCCGGTCGTGGATGGGCTCCAGGACCTCGTTGGCGGTGGTCGTCAGCACCGAGCAGGTCACGCGCCGCTGCTCCGGGTCGGCGGGGTCCCGCCACGACGACCAGATCCCGGCGAACACCATCGGGTCACCGTCGGACCGGTGCACGAACCACGGCAGCTTCCTGCCGGCCACCTTCTCCCACTCGTAGAAGCCGTCGGCCGGGATCAGGCAGCGGCGCCGCTGGAAGGACTCCGCGAACGCCCGCTTGCTGGCCACGGTCTCGGACCGGGCGTTGATCATCCGCGCCCCGATCCTGGGGTCGTCGGCCCAGAAGGGGACCAGCCCCCAGCGCAGCGCCGTCAGGACCAGCTGGCCGTCGTGGCGGACCACGGCGGGCACCTCGTCGGTCGGTGCCACGTTGTAGCTGGCCGGCCCGTCCCAGCGGACGTGCTCGGCACGCGCCTGCGGGTCGCGGTCGTCGATCATGAAGAACCGGACCAGACCCTCGGCGTCAGTGGTCGCCACGTACCG
>JBFKGB010000068.1:0-11859 GCA_041633535.1 Euzebya sp.
CTCAGGCCGCGCAACTCGGGGTTGCGCGGCCTGAGGGTGGGCTGTGCCCGCGGGGTCAGCTGGTGCAGCTGTCCCCGGTGAGCGTCTGCTGCAGGCTGCTCAGCACGCCGCCGGAGAGGGCTGCGGTGCCGCCGTAGAGGTACAGCTGGCCGGCAGCGTCCAGGCTGCACACGTAGGCCTCGACGCCGGGGGTCAGCGTGTCGGTCTGGCTGAGCAGCATCGGGCCACCCAGTGCACCGATGTGGGCGCCGCCCGACAGGGCGTCGGGGAAGGCGTCACCACGGGCCACGCCGGCCACGGTCGGCTGGTCGAACAGGGCCTCGGCGACCTTGATCGCGGTGTCGTACCGGTCCGAGCCCACCACCGGTGTGGCGGTGGGGAACGCCGCGGCGGCGGGACCGCCGACGGCGAACACGCGCTGCGGGGAGTGCTCGGCCAGGTAGGCCGTCGTCGCCGGGTTGGGGGTGTCACCGCTGGTCAGCAGCACGGCGCCGTCGTTGGCGCCGGCTGCGGCGCTGCCGGTCAGGGCGTCGGCGAAGGACTCGCCGGTCGCGATGACCACCAGGTCGGGGTTGCCCAGCTCGTCGGCGATGGCCACGGCCGTGCCGTACCGGTCGTCGCCGGAGAGGCGCACCGTCTCATAGCCGGCCTGCTCCAGGTCGTCCTGGACGGCCGGCGACAGCGCGGCCGGTCCGCCCAGCAGGTAGACCGTCCCGCCGTCGGGCAGGACACGGTCGATCTCGGTCGCCACGGCGGCGGACAGCGTGTCCGTGCTGCTGATCAGCAGCGGGGCGTTGCGGGCGACCGCCAGCGGTCCACCGGCCAGGGCGTCGGCGAAGCCGTTCGGGTCGTCGCTGCGGGCCAGCACCACGGCGCCGGCGGAGTCCGCGTCGGGGAAGTGCTCGACCGACACCGCGATGGCGGTGGCGAACCGGTCGGGACCGGCCAGCCGCGTCACCGACGGGGCGGACGGGTCACAGACCGCACCCAGGTTGCGGGACTGCCCGCGGTTGACCACGACGTCGCGGGTCGACACGACCTGCTCGTCGATGGTGCAGGTGACCGTCCACGCCTCCTCGGTGCGGGGCGAGAACGCCAGCTCCGCCTCGGAGCTGTCCTCGTCGGGCAGCGTCCCCTGGGTGATGACCATGTCCCACGGCGCGGCCGCCGCGAAGTTGATGATCCGTGCCACGTACTGGCCGGGCTGGATGCCCAGCGGGCGGCTGTGCTCGACCAGCTCGTCGGTGTCACCGTTGGCGGAGCTGTCCAGCACGACCAGGTCGGGGCTCAGCAGCTCGATGTCGTAGTCGTTGCCCGGTGCCGACGTCAGCGTGATGACGAGCGAGTCCACGCCCTCGGGCACGTCGATCGGCACGTCCTCTGTGCCGGTCGCCGGCGGGAGGGTCGTGCCCGACCGCTCCTCCTCGCTGGTCACGTCGACCTCGCGCGAGGGCAGCTCGCCGTCGACGAAGGCACGGGAGTCCGAGAACGGACGGGTCGACGGGTTGACGTGGTAGGCGAAGGACCCGCCGTCGGCGGTCATCGTGGTCGTGACGGTGTCCTCGAACGGCGTGCCGTCCCACAGCGGGAAGGTGCCGGTCCGGGTCACGCCGATCTGGGCGCCCGCCGGCGCGGTGCCCTCCAGGACCGAGTGGGTCCCGGCGTCGGCGGCGTTCTCGAGGGCCAGGTAGTAGGCCTCCTCGAGGCCCCCACCGACGGTGTCGGCCTCGACCGTGTCGCCGCAGGCACGGCCGGCGGCGGTCGTCAGGTCCGACGCGTTCTCGGGGGTGACGGCCTGGGCGGCGTCGGTCTCGCCGGTGTACTCGGCGACGACGTCCTCGAACGGCGGGTGGAACTGGTCCGGGCCGATCTCGAAGGTGTAGCCGTAGCCGCCGGTGGCGTTGTAGCTGTAGTCCTCGGTGGTGCCGGTCGTGTCGTACAGCTCCCAGCCGAACTGGTTGGAGTAGCCGGTCTGGGCGGTCATCCGCTCGCCCAAGGCCTGCATGCCGTTGTCCCGGCCGTCAGCCGTCGTGAAGCACTCGTCGGGGGCGAATCCGACGGGCAGGCCGTCGGGGCCGATGGTGGAGGGCTCGACGCCGACGGGGCGCAGCAGCAGGTTGGAGAAGGTGTGGTTGGAGATCAGCGTCGTGACCTGACGGGTGGAGATCAGGGTGCGGATCGCCTGGGTCTCGGGCTCGCTGAACGGTGCGGGGCCACGGTAGATCGGGGACGCGACGTTCTCGCCGTCGGCACCCGGCCCGCCCCACAGGCCGCCGTAGTTGCGGTTCAGGTCCACGCCGATGCCGAAGCCACCGGGGGAGGACGCCGTCACGCAGCCACCTGCGGGCTGGGTCTGGCCGTCCGCGAACCGGCAGTTCTTCCGCTTGTAGGCGTTGCCGGGCGTCGCCAGGATCGACACGGTCCCACCGCCGTCGATCAGGTTCAGGTCGATCAGGTCACCCGAGGTGCGGGACGCGTCGAAGCCGTCAGGGTTCGACACGGGGACGATGATCACGCGGGCCCGGGTCAGCAGGTCGATGGTGCGGCTGTCGCCGGCGTTGAAGTCGTTCACCAGGCTGTAGGCGAACTCCATCGGTGCCTCGGCCGACGGCCACTCACGGGCGTGGTGGTTGCCGAACATCAGCATGACCGGGCGACCGTCCTCGGGCTCGTTGACCCCGACACCGATCTCGATGCCGGTCAGGTCACGTCCCTCGACGGACTCGCCGACCGAGATGCGCGTCACCAGGTCCGGGTTGTCGGCGGCCAGCTGGTCGATCTCGGCGCCGAAGTCGGCCAGCACGCGGTAGGTGGTGCGGCCACTGGGCAGGGGGCTGGAGGCGTTGGCGCGGAAGTAGGCGGCGTCGGCCAGGATCCGGTCGTGCTCCTGGGCGATCAGGTCAGGGGTCACCATCTCGAAGGACAGCCCGAGCGCGCTGATGACCTGCTCGTGCGCCGGCTCGTACAGCACGACCTCGACGAAGTCGTCGCCGGCGTGCTCTGTCACGTCCAGGCCCGAGGCGACCAGCGCGCTGCGGTCGGCCCGCGTCGGCACGTCGACCGAGACCAGGCGCGGTGCGTAGGACAGGCCGGCCTCGGCTGCGGTGGCCGGCAGCTGGTCCAGGATGGCGTCGGGCAGCTGGGCGGCAGTGGTGATGGAGCCGAGGGTGCCGCGGAGGTCTGCAGCGGTGGCGTCGGGCGGGCTGCCGAGCAGCGCGACCGGGAGCATCAACGCCCCGAGGAGCGCGATGATGTGGCGGGGTGAGATCACGAGGGGGGTCCTTCAGGGTCGGCGGTGCACAGCAGGACGGTACGCCATCGGTGTGACTGGGCTGTCAACGGAGCTGGCGCGCTCCTGTTACGGCCGTCGGTGACCCGCCTCAGGTGACAGGCCTCAGGTCCACGGGGTCCCTGCCGATAGGGCAGGTGGATGGAGCCGTTGTGTGGGATCGATCGGCGCGACGGCGTACGGCGTCGGGTCTACCTGACCGCCCTCGTCCTGGGCATCCCGGTCATCACGGCGGTCTGGTTCACCCGACGGGGCAGCGACGCCGCGATCGCCATCGGCTACCCGCCCTACATCCTGTCCCAGGTCTGGGTCGCGGCCGGGTTGATCAGCCGGCGGATGTCGGTGCGTCGCGCCGAGCGGGTCGTCCTGGTCGCCACCGTCGCCACCTACCTGGCGGGCTTCGCCCACGGCGTCCTGACGACCACGTCCGTCGCGGGGCTCGAGCAGGTCACGACCGTCTCCTCGACCCTCACCATCATCCTGATGCCGATGCTGGCCCACGTGGCGTTCGAGACGGCCCAGGCGCTGCGGGTGTCCCTGGCGATCCTCGGCACGTACGTCGGCATCCTGGCGGTGCGGCTGGTGCCGGACGTGCTGGCCGGGCGTGGGGAGGGTGTCGCCGACCACCTCAGCGTCGTCATGGCCCTGGGTGCGGCGGTCGGCCTGCTGCACGTCATCGCCCAGGTCAAGGAGCAGGCTGCCGAGGCCCGGCTGACGGCGACGGCGATGGAGCACCTGGCCAACACCGATGACCTGACCGGCATCGCCAACCGGCGACAGCTCCAGGACGTGCTGGACCGGCAGGTGTCGCGCGCAGCAGAGGACGCGCCGCTGGCCGTGATCCTGCTGGACATCGACCACTTCAAGGTCGTCAACGACACCTACGGGCACCACGTGGGGGACACGGTGCTGCAGCGCACCGCCGAGGTCCTGTCGGCCCAGATGCGGCCCTCGAGCCTGCTGGGTCGCTGGGGAGGGGAGGAGTTCCTGGTCATCGCGCCGATGACGACCTCCGCACAGGCGCTGGTGCTGGCCGAGCGCTGCCGGGCCAGCCTCGCGGCCGCGGCGTTCCCTGTGGTCGGCACCATCACCGCGAGCCTGGGGGTCGCCACGCACGTCCCCGGCGAGACCGCCTGGAGCCTCATGCGTCGCGTCGACCGTGCGATGTACCGGGCCAAGACGCAGGGACGGGACGGCGTGGTGTACGACGTGGTGTACGAGGACGACGCGGTCTGGACGCAGGAGCTCTCCCGGGTCCCTGGGGCAGATGCGTAGTCGTCAGTACGGATATGCCCCAGGGCCCGTGGAGGGGACGTGGTGGGAGGCGGGCGGCGTCAGAGTTCGCCATCCGGTGTCCCGCCACCCGCGAAGCGGGTAGGGCCCGCTCATGGACACCACGAACACGAGTACGACCACCACCGGGACCAGGCTTGAGGGCAAGGTGGCCCTGATCAGCGGGGGCGCCAGGGGGATGGGTGCGAGCCACGCCCGCGCGATGGTCGCCGAGGGCGCCCGCGTGGTCGTCGGCGACATCCTGGACGAGGACGGGCAGGCGCTGGCCGACGAGCTGGGTGACGCTGCCGTGTACGTCCACCTGGACGTCACCGACCGCGACCAGTGGGCCGAGGCGGTCGCCACCACGCTGCGGGAGTTCGGCAGCCTGAACGTCCTGGTCAACAACGCCGGGATCGCCAACTTCGCCCCCATCGGTGAGTACACCGGCGAGCAGTGGGACACCCTCATCGCCATCAACCTGACGGGTGTGTTCAACGGCATGACCGCCAGCGTCGACGCGCTGAAGGAGGGCGCGCCCAGCTCGATCATCAACATCTCCTCGACGGCCGGACTGCAGGGCTTCGCGAGCCTGCCGGGCTACAGCGCCGCGAAGCACGGCCTGGTCGGCCTCAGCAAGTCCGCGGCCCTGGACCTGGGCGCCGACGGCGTCCGGGTCAACACGGTCCACCCCGGCGTGATCGCCACGCCGATGACCGAGGGCATGGACACCCCGCAGACCCACGTGGCGCTGAAGCGCGTCGGCACCCCTGAGGAGGTGTCCAACATGGTCGTGTTCCTGGCCGGCGACGAGTCCAGCTTCTCGACCGGTGCGGAGTTCGTCGCCGACGGTGGCGAGACCGCCGGCATGGCCCCGGGCGCGTAGCCGACACCGACCGGCGAGGACGGGGCGGCCCGTGTCGGCCTAGGCTGCCGACATGACCGGCCAGATCAGCGACTCGGGCACCCGGCGGGGGGGCCGGTGGCTGTGGCGCGTCCTGCTGACGCTCGTCGTCGTGCTGGCGCTGCTGGTCGGCGCCGTGTGGCTGACGACGTTCCACCCGGCGGCGGTCCAGGCCGAGCCGGTGTCGTGCACCCAGGACGCCCCGACCCTGCAGCCGGGGCAGCAGCTGCGCGTCCTGTCCTGGAACGTGCAGTACATGGCCGGCAAGGACTACGTCTTCTACTACGACCTGCTGGACGGCTCCGGGCCCGACGAGCGCCCCTCCCCGCAGGCCATCGACGCGACGTTCGAGGCGGTGCAGCGGGTCATCGCCGAGGAGGACCCCGACCTGGTGCTGCTGCAGGAGGTCGACGACGGTGCCGCCCGCACCGACGGGGAGGACCAGCTGGCCCGTCTGCTGGCCATGCCCGACATGGACTACCCCTGCAGTGCCAGCGCCTTCTACTGGCAGGCGGCGTGGGTCCCGCATCCGCGCATCCTCGGGTCCGTCGGGATGAAGCTGTCGACGCTGTCCCGCTACCGCATCGACTCCGCGACCCGACACCGACTGCCGGTCATCCCCGCGGACCCGCTGACCGAGCAGTTCGGGCTGAAGCGCGCGATCCTGGAGGTGCGGCTGCCGGTCGAGGGCGGTGCTGACCTGGTGGCCTACAACACCCATCTGGACGCCTTCGCCCAGGGGACCGACACGATGCAGCGCCAGGTCGCGATCGCGGCAGACCTGCTGGCCGACACGACGGCCGCGGGCGAGCCGTGGCTGCTGGCGGGCGACCTGAACCTGCTGCCCCCCGGACGGCAGTACGAGGACCTTGACGACACCCGGCGCGCCTACTACCTGCCGGAGTCCGAGCTGGGCGTCCTGACCGACGCCTACCCGGTGGTGCCCAGCCTGGAGGAGGCGAACGGACCCGACCGGACCGACTGGTTCACCCACCTGCCGAACAACCCCGCGGTCGACCGTCCCGACCGGACGATCGACTACGTCTTCCACAGTCCGCTGCTGACCCTGGGCGAGCACCGCGTCCGGCAGGACGACACGTGGACGATCTCGGACCACCTGCCCGTGCTGGCGGACCTGACCCTCCCATGACGTCGGGGCCGTCAGCGATCGTGCAGCGCTGGGTCTCCCGGTCCGGGGCCACGCGCAGCTGGTCGCCGCCCGATCGACAGCCGTTCGGTGGAGGGGGCCGTCTGGGCGGCACGTGGACACGGGGCCCCGCACCGGACGCGCCGCTGCTGGTCGTGCTGCACGGTCTCAGCGAGGGCGGCAGCGCGTTCGGCAGCCACTACGACACCCTCCCGGCGACCGTCGTGGTGCCCGACCTGCCCGGGTTCGGCCGGTCCCTGCAGGTCCAGACCCCGGGCTACCGGACCCGCGACCACGTCCGGGCGCTGGTCGGGTGGCTGGACGCCGTCCACCCCGACCGCGAGGTGGTGCTGGCCGGCCACTCCATGGGAGGTCTGCTGGCGCTGCACACCGCGGCCGCCATGCCCGGTCGGACCCGGGGGGTCGTCGCCATCTCCGCAGGCATGTACGACACCCGCCGGGAGGGGATGGCCCACATCCGCGCCTCGACACCCGTGATGAGCCGGCTGACCGAGGGCCGCGTCGCAGAGGTGCTGTGCACGTCGGTGTGCGGTCGTCCCCACCTGGGCGCCGTCGTGTGGACCCTGCTGGGGCTGCAGTGGCCAGGGGCGGTGGCCCGCGGCGGCGCACGGCACACCTGGCGGTCCTTCAGCGAGACGCTCGAGGACGTCGTGCTGGCGAGCGGCTACCGCGACGTCCTCGCCGAGCTGGCGGAGGCAGGGGTGCCCGTCTCGCTGCTGAACGGGACCGCGGACCGGATGCAGGTGCCCGGTCGCGCTGCGGCGCTCGCCGCCGAGCTGCCGAACGTCGCCCTCACCACGATCGAGGGGGCCGGGCATGCCCCGCACATCCTCGACCCGGGACGGTGCGCGGACCACCTGGCCGCCTGCCTGGCAGCATGGACCCGGACCCCGGGCAGCGCTACCGACGCAGGGCGGCCTGCAGCTGGGCGACGGCCGGCTCGCTGATCGCGGCAGGACCCCCCAGCACCAGCGCACGGTTGACCGACGGCGCCACGCCGGACAGGTAGGACGCCAGCGCCGGCGACGGACCGTTGGGGTCCACCAGCAGGAGGGGGCCCGGTCCGCCGCGCCCTGTCCTGCCCAGCAACGCCCCTGCGGTCAGGGCGTCGGGGAAGTCGTCGGAACGGGCGAACCCGACCAGGCGGGGGTCGGCGAAGAACCGCTGGGCCACGTCCGTGGCGACCGAACCGGTCGCCCGGCCGTCCAGGCCGACCGATGCGGCCGGCACCGCGGCGACGGCCGCCGGGCCCACCGCGACCACCTCGCGGGAGCCGATCTGGGTGGCGGTCCCCGACGTCAGCACGTCACCGTCGCTGAGCAGCAGCGCGGCACCGCGCAGCCCGGCGACGGGGGCCGCGACCACGGCGTCGGCGAAGGACCCGCCGTCGGCGACGACGACCGTGGCGGGTGACCCCAGCCCCTCACGGGCGATGATCTCGGCCGTCTCGAACCGGGTCGCCCCGCCGTAGCGCACCACCGCGAAGCCGGCGGCGCGCAGCGTCGTCTCGACGGCCGATGACACCGCCTGCTCGCCGCCCAGCAGGTACACGGTGGCGCCGTCGGGCAGGACCCGTCGCAGCTCGTCCATCGTCGCCGTCGCGACCGCGTCACGGCCCGACAGCAGCAGCGGACCGTCGACCGCGACGGCCAGCGGCCCACCGGCCAGGGCGTCGGGGAAGTCGTCGGCGCGGGCCAGCACAGCCGCGGTGGCACCACCGTCGGGGAACGTCTCGCGGCTGACGGCCACCGCGGTCTGGACCCGCCCGGGTCCGGCCAGCCGCTCCAGCTGTGGCTCCTCGAAGGGCCACACGTCGTTGGTCAGCCGCACCACGTGGAACCCGCTTGCCGCGTCGGCGTACCAGATCTCGCCCCGCTCGGGCACGAAGGCGGGGGCCGACATGGCGTAGGGGGCGTTCCCCTCCTCACCCACGGTGTTGAAGTAGGCGATCTCGACGGGGCTGGCGGGGTCGCGGATGTCGAACACCCGCAGCCCCGAGGCGATCATGCTGCACGCCACGATCCCCGGGTCGACGCGCTGGGGGACCGCGCAGTAGTGCCCGGCGTAGCCCTGCCCGAACGAGAAGCCCGGGTCGTCCTCGAGCCCGATGCCCGAGCGGCGGACGACCGGGTCGTGGACGTCCAGACGGAAGGTCCCCACGACCTCGGGGGCGGTCTCGTCGCTGATGTCGATCAGCCGACCGGCACCCGGGGTGCCGTTGATCGGCGCGGCGATGTCGGCGAACGACACGAACTCGTCGATCTCGACCAGGTGGGGGACACCGTCGATCTCGACGGGGATCGCTGTCTGTGGGATCGACACCTCGGGCCAGGTCAGGGACGAGACGAACTCGGGGCCGGCAAGCGGTTCGCGGTCGCGGATCGCGGTCACGTCGAGGATCGCCAGACCTCCGGGCGGGTTCTCCACCAGCACCGGGGGGCCCGGGTCCAGGTCACCGACGTCGACCGGCGTGATGTACAGGCGGTCCCCCTCGTCCGAGACCTCGATGCCGTGGGACTGCACCGGCAGGAACGCGATGGGGGTCGGCGTCCGCAGGTCGGTCAGGTCCACGGCGACGATCGAGTCGCCGTAGGCCGAGGCGCTGTAGAACGTCATGCCGTCGGGGGACAGGCCGGCCTCGTGCCCGACGAACCCGACGGGGGCGGAGGCCTGCAGCACCGGCTGGGTGCAGTCCTGGCTGATGTCGTACACGTCGACGATGCCCGGGTAGACCGCGGGGTTGCCGGTGACGGCGACCAGGATCCCGCGCTGGTGGCTGATCTCCAGCGACTCGTGCGGCGACAGCATCGCCGGGGTGACCAGCTCGGCGGTGCGCACCGGGGCGGTCGGGTCGGTCATGTCCAGCACGATCACGCCGGAGCCCTCGGTGGGCCGCTGCAGCAGGTCGCGTGGGAACACCAGCGTCGAGTCGTAGTAGGCGCACTCGGTGCCGTCGGCGTCGACGTAGCGGTGGACCTTGAACCCGCCCGAGGTGCCCTCGTGGGCGACCAGCTCGGTGTTGCAGGTGTAGGGCCGGTCGGTGCGCCCGCTGTCGTAGTCCGCCGCCGGGACCCGGCCCTGGACGTCGCCCTCGGGGTCGGACCCGGGCCCGCACTCTGCCTGGGGCGTGCCGGACAGGTCCAGGCCCTCCTGGCCGGTGACGGTGGGCGTCCATGCCAGCGCCTGGGCCAGCACGAGCAGCACCACGAAGGGCAGGTACCGACGGGCTCGGGTCATCAGGGGCCTCCGACTGCTGACGTGCGGCGACCGACCGTCGACGCGGTGTCACGCTACCGCGCAGCAGGGGTCCGGGGTCAGGGCCGGGACGGCGTACCCTGCGCTCCGTGCGTCCGTTCCTCCTCCTCTCCCACCGCGTCGTCGATCGCGCGGCCGACGACGAGTACGAGGCGGTGCTGCGCTTCACCGGTCTGCAGGAGCGGGACCTGCGGCGCGTGCGCATGGAGCAGGGTCCGCTGGGGCACGTCCGTCTGGACGACGTCTCGGGAGTCATCCTGGGTGGGGGACCGTTCAACGTCACCGAGACGGTCAAGTCGCCGGTGCAGCAGCGGGTCGAGGCCGAGATCGCCCGCCTGCTGGACCAGGTCGTCGCGCGCGACCACCCCTTCCTGGGTGCCTGCTACGGCATCGGCACGCTGGGCAGCCACCAGGGCGCGGTCGTGGACCGCAGGTTCACCGAGCCGGTCGGGCCGATGACCATCACCCTGACCGCCGAGGGCCGCGCCGACCCGCTGTTCGCCGGGGTGCCCGAGACCTTCGAGGCCTACCTGGGGCACAAGGAGGCCATCGCCGTGCTGCCCGCCCACGCGGTGCACCTGGCGTCCTCGGCCACCTGCCCGGTCCAGGCCTTCAGGGTCGGGCAGCACGTCTACGCCACCCAGTTCCACCCGGAGCTGGACCTGGCCGGCATCGAGACCCGCATCGACGTCTACAAGGACGCGGGGTACTTCGAGCCGCACGAGGCCGACGTCCTGATCGAGCGGGCCCGGCTGCGCCATGTCGTGCACCCCATGACGATCCTGACCCGGTTCGTCGAGCGGTACGCCCGGTAGGTGCGCCCCGTCTCAGCCTGACGGGTCGACCACCTCGACGGTGTCCACGGTGATCCGACGGCCCTCGTCCTCGGCGTAGGTGAAGCGGCCCTCGACCCGGACCTGCTGGCCGACCAGGTCAGCGACCGCCTCCGCTGGGATGATCTCGACGCGGTTGGGGACCCCGTCCTCGATCCACACGTGCGGCGGGTCGCCGAACGCCTGCACCAGCCCCTGGGTGCGCACCGACCGTCCCGCGTGGAAGTCCTGGTCGGCGGCCAGCTGGGCCAGCGTCACGTCGGCGACGCCGCCGCCGACGCAGCCGGTGATCAGCAGCAGCAGGCCGACGAGGACGGTCAGGTATCGGCGGGTCACGTGGGTCCAGTCAGGCATCGCCAGCGCAACTTGCGCGCCGTCGGCGGGTCGAAGGGGTGGAGGGAGCGAGCATGTCCATCACCAGGATCGTCCACACCGAGTCACGCAACGATGCCGTCTACGGCATCGCACCCGACGGCAGCGTGTACGCCGGGGCCCACCCCGGCCCGCTGGCGCGGGTCCGGTGGCACCCCATCGGCGAGCTGGCGTTCCCCGTCGAGGTCGACCAGCCGCTGATCGTCGTGTCTGCGACCGAGGTGGTGGTCACCTCCCCGGTCGTCATCGACGCCCACCTGCCCGGACCGCTGCCGACGTCCTAGGGGGTCGACGGTCCCCCGGGTGGGATCAGCACCAGCTTGCCCACGTGGTCCTTGGCCATGAAGTCCTCCTGGGCGCGGGCGATGTCGGCCAGCGGGTAGGTGGCGTGGACCAGCGGGCGGACGGCGTCGGCCTCGACGTGGCGGACCAGCGCCTCCATGACGCCGGGCGGCTGGTAGGTCGCCCCCAGCAGGGTCAGGTCCTTCAGGTACAGGGTACGGAGGTCCAGCTCGACGACGGGCCCGGCGATCGCGCCGGCGGTCACGTAGCGCCCGCCGTTTCGCAGGACCTCCAGCAGGCGCGGCCATGTCGGTCCGCCGACCAGGTCGACGACGACGTCGACCGACCCGGACCCCAGCGCCTCGACCGGGTCGATGTCGCGGTGCACGACCTGCTGCGCCCCCAGCCCACGGACCGCGTCGGCCTTGGTGGCGCTGCACACGCCGACGACCTGGGCCCCGCGGACGCGGGCCAGCTGGACCAC
>JBFKGB010000069.1:0-11847 GCA_041633535.1 Euzebya sp.
ACGCTGACGTGGGTGTCGGGGTCATCGGGGACGCAGCCGCCCCACAGCCTGGCAGCGGTGTGATGGCTCGCGTGGCTTCCGTCAGGGCTGAAGGAGAGGGCCGCCCGGGCCAACGTGGCCGTGCTCGCGGCGACGTCGGCGCACACGTAGCAGTCGTGGAAGAGCTTGCGGAATCGCGGGCCCAGCAGCTCGCTGACGGTCACGCCAGCCCGGCGGGCTGTCTGCCGGTCGAAGGGGATGCGGGGGTCGAAGGCTTGGATGGTCATCCGACGAATCCTGGATCATCCGCGACGACGACCCACCCGGTTGTCCACAGCCAGCGGCGCCCCACCCCGACCACCGCCACCGCACACATGGCGCCACACGACGTCACCGCACGACGGCGGTCCCGGACGACAGGCGTGACAGGGCAGCGTCGGCAGGGCGCCGCGTCCCAGCCGGGTCGGTCAGGCGGTGACGGGGGTGGTCCAGCCCCAGCGGTCCTCGGCCTGCCCGCGCTGGATGGCCAGCAACGACTCGCGCAGGTCCGCGGCGCGGGGGCCGACGGTGCCATCTCCGACGGTCATGGGCTTGCCGTCGATCACGAGCGTCCCGATGGGCGCCAGCACCGCGGCGGTGCCCGACAGGACCGTCTCGACGTGGTCGAGCTTGCCGGCGACCTCGTCGACGGACAGCGATCGCTCCTCGACCGTCATGCCCTTGTCCTTGGCCAGGGTCAGCACCGAGTCGCGGGTGATGCCGTGCAGGAAGCTCGAGTCCAGCGCCCGCGTGACGACGGTGTCGCCGTCGATCATCAGGAAGTTGGCGGCACCCGTCTCCTGGATGTCACCACCCGGTGCGAACAGGACCTGGTCGGCGCCGTGCTCGGCGGCGGCGCGACGGGTCACGCCCAGCGCCATGGCGTAGTTCGCGCCGGTCTTGATCTCGCCGAACTGCGGGGTGGTGCGCGGCAGCTCGGTCTCGACCGCGACCGTCAGCGTCCGGGAGGAGTCGAAGTAGTCACCGACGGGCGAGGCCAGGACGTACAGCACGGCCGTGCTGGAGGGCCGGGCGGCCGCGCCGATGTTCGGCTCGGTGCCCAGGATGACCGGGCGCAGGTACAGGGCTCCGGGGGCGTCGGGCACCTCGGCCAGGTTCGCGCGGACCGTCTGCGTGATCATGTCGGTCAGCAGGTCGGCGTCGGGCACCGGCAGGAAGAGGTGCTCGGCGCTGCGCCGCATCCGCGCCACGTGGGCGTCCAGGCGGAAGATCCGGACGACACCGTCGGCTCCCTTGTGGGCCTTCAGCCCCTCGAAGCAGGACGAGCCGTAGTGCAGGGCGTGGGCGGCAGGGCTCAGCTCCAGCGGTGCCACGTCGACGACCCGACCAGCCTCGTAGGACCCGTCGAAGTGCGAGATGCTCATCTTCTGGGCGAACGCTGATCCGAATGTCGTGGCCATCGACCTCTCCTGGGTGGTGTCGGCCATCTGCCGACGGGACCAGCAGCGTAACCGCTCCAGGTGGTCCACCTCGAAGCCACCGCAGCGGTACGGCGGCTCAGCCCTCCCGGATGGTCCCCGACGTGTCGTTGCCCACCGCCAGCCACCCGTCCGCATCGGTCAGCTCGCCCCACCGGAAGCACTGCGTGCAGCCGTCCAGCACGTAGGTGTTGTTGGTGAACGTGACGCTGCCGTCGGAGTACAGCTCCTGCTCGTCGGTGTCGACGTAGAAGCCCACCCCGCCCTCACCGGTCACGCGGAACCAGTTGTCCACGACGCGCAGCCCCTCTGCGGTGAACGCCTCGCCGGTGACGTCGCTGGTCCGGTCGTAGTGGATGGCCGACAGGTCCACGAAGTTGCCCGACAGGACGTTGTCGGTCACCAGGGCGTCGCTGACGTTGGACACCGACAGGCCAGCGCCCAGCGCCCCTGCGGCAGGTCCGAACCCGTTGCCCCGGATGGTGTTGCCCTCCACGGTCGCGCCGATCGAGACCTCCAGGAACACCCCCATGACCTCGTTGCGCTCGGTCAGGTTGTCCGCGACCACCAGGTCCGTGTTGTCCAGGTCGAACCAGATGCCGGGACCGTCGTTGTGGTGCACCCAGTTGCCGGCGACGACAGCGTTGCGGGTCCGCTTGAACTTCGTCCCCCCGGACTCCCAGAACCACTGGTACCCGAGGGTGCCGTTGTAGGCGATCTCGTTGCCCTCGACGCGGATGTCCTCGGCCGGGTCGGCGGTGACGCCCAGCTGGCCGTTGTTGGTGACGACGGAGTCCGCGAGGACACCCCCGTCGAACAGGCCGACGCCGACGCCGTGGTTCTGCGTCACGGTGACCCGCTGCACCTGCCAGCCGGGACCGTCGGCGTGGATGGCGCCCCGCTGGGCACGGCTGGCGTAGCGCATGACCGTCAGGTCGCTGATGACGACGTCTGCCGCTTCGGACACGACCGCCTCGGGGGTCACGCTCAGCTCGAGGGACCGCACACCGTCCGGGGCGTCGGCCATCACGACCTCGTCGGCCTCGTAGTCGAAGAACCACTCCCCCGGCTCGTCGACGAGCGCCCGGTCGGTGACGTGCTGCAGCCGCAGGTTGTCCGCCCACAGGTCGTGGATGGCGGCGTCGCGCTCGAACCCCGCGTCCGTCTCGCCGTGGATCAGCTCCTCCTCGACCCGACCCTGCAGCACCCACACGCCATCCCGCAGCTGGAAGTCTGTGGGCTCCAGGACCTCCGCGCCGCTGAGGACCGCTCCGGGCTCGCCGGTGATGCGGTCGCCGTCCTTGGGCACCATCGTCTGCCCGCGGTGCACCCCGGCCGCCAGCACGTAGGTCGTCCCGGGCCCGTGCTGCGCCATGACGTCGGCGACCTCGTCCCCCAGCGCGATGCGGACAGGGCCGTCTGTGGGCCCGTCGTCGCGTGACCCACCGTCCGCCCCACCGCCGGAGCCCAGCGCGAACCCGACGCCGCCGGCGAGCGCGGCGGCGATGACGACCGCCCCGATGACGGGCTGCAACGACATGGCCATGCCTGCGTCTGCTCCTCGGGCGTGGGCCGGGTCAGGCCGCGGTGCGCCGGATGACGTCCGCCACCATCGCAGGGTCGTCCGGCATGGGGGTGTGCCCCAGCCCGGGCAGCTTGACCAGACGGCTGCCGGGCAGCGCCTGGGCCCAGCGACGGCCCTGCTGCGGCAGCAGCAGCACGTCACGGGTGCCCCAGGCGATGGTGACCGGCGCCTGGATCGGGTCGAGGTCATCGACCACCCATTCCGCCGCGTCAAGGGTGTCCTCGAAGCTGGTCGACTGGACCAGGCCCTGCAGCGACTTGCGTGCGTACCCCGGGGTCACGGCGTCGGGCCGCCCGAACACCGTCGACAGGGCCGCACGACGGCCCAGCCGGCTGTCCACCATGGCGGGCAGCTTCGCGATGAGGGGTGCCAGGCCCCGCACCGCCCTCAGCTGCAGGGTCGCCCAGGTCTGCTCCCACCCGACCATCTGCCCGCCGGGCGAGATCGCGGTGACCGACCGGGCACGTCCACGGGCGCCCAGCCGCAGCGCGATCAGGCCACCCAGCGAGTTCCCGACGACGTGGGCGGTGTCCCACCCCATCTCGTCCATCACCCGCTCGCACCAGTCCGCCAGCGCGGCGTCGGTCGGCGTGGTGTCCAGAGCCGGTGCGCCACCGAAGCCCGGCAGGTCGATGGCAGCCACGTCGTGGCTACCGGCTAGGAGGGGCAGGACCGGGTCCCACGCCTCCTTGAGGTGGCCCAGGCCGTGGACGAGCAGCATCGGCTCGCCCTGCCCCAGGCGGATGACATGATCGGCGAAGTAGTCCTCCATCGCGCACAAGCGTAGTGGACAGCCGGTAGCCTGCCGCGCCGTGCGCGTCCTCCACCTGTCATGGGAGTACCCCCCTCGTCTGTACGGTGGCCTCGGCCGCCATGTCGAGGGGCTGGGTCGCGCCCTCGCGGCGTCCGGGACGGCGGTCACGGTCGTGACGCCTGAGCTGCGCCGCGGGGCCGAGACCCCGGCGGTCCCCGGCCTGACCGTCCTGCGGACCCCGCTGCCAGCAGCCGATCTTCCGGAGGACCGGTGGCTGGCGGCCACGCTGGACGCGAACGTGCGCATGGCCGAGGTCGTCCTGCGGCAGGTGCCCGCATCCGGCGTCGACGTCCTGCACGTGCACGACTGGATGGTCGGGCACGCGGCGCGCGTGCTGGCTCCCGTGCTGGGCGTGCCCGTGGTCGCGACCGTCCACGCGACGGAGCGCGGCCGCCACCAGGGCCACCTGCCGCCAGGGTTCTCGGCCTGGATCGACGCGCAGGAACGGGCGCTCGTGGGGCTGGCGGACCGCGTCGTGGTGTGCGCGACCCACATGGCCGAGCACGTGGTGCGCTGGTTGGACGCCGCACCCGCGGGCGTACAGGTGATCCCCAACGGGGTTGACGTCGACGTGTGGAGGGCGGGGCCGACGGCGCCGTCCGGTCCCCTCCCCCGCGTGGTGTTCGCCGGGCGCCTGGAGTACGAGAAGGGTGTCCACGTCCTGCTGCGCGCCACCGCGGGCATGCGCTGCGAGGTGGTCGTCGCCGGTGAGGGGACCCACAGCGGGCAGCTGCACCAGCAGGCCGGGCGTGACGTGCGCTTCGTCGGCCACCTGGACCAGCCCGAGCTGGCGGCGCTGCTGCGCTCCGCCGACGTCGCGGTCGTGCCGTCGCTGTACGAGCCGTTCGGCCTGACCGCCCTGGAGGCGCTGGCGGCGGGCGCCCCGGTGGTGGCCAGCGACACCGGAGGGCTCGCGGAGGTGCTGGCCGACGGCGCCGGCCTGCTGGTGCCGCCGGACGACCCCGCCGCGCTGCGGGCGGCGGTGCACGCCGTGCTCGCTGGGCCGGAGAGGGCCGAGGGGCTGCGGCGGGCGGGGGCCCGGCGGGCCGAGGCGCTGTCCTGGCAGGCGTCCGCGGCGGCCCACCGCGGGCTGTACGAGGAGCTGGCCGAGGGCTGACCGCCCGGCGGTGGGGGTCAGGGACGTCCCAGCGATCGGGTGGGCTTCGGCCGCCCACGCGGGCGAACCCCACCCAACGACTTGGGCACCCAACGACTTGGGCACCCAACGACTTGGGCACCCAACCGCTGGGGCACCCAACGACTTGGGTGCCCGACCGCTAGTCGAGCTGCTGGGCGGCCTCGGCCATCTCGTGCTCGTGGCCGGACCGGTCGCCGAACCACAGCAGGGCACGGACCACGGCGAAGCCTGCGGCCGCGAAGGCGACCATGACCGCGGCCTCGGACGTCGACGGCGGGGCGTCCAGACGCCCCTCCATGCCGCCCCAGGGCCACAGGACCCGCAGCGCACCAAGCATCAGACCGGTCAGCGCCGCCATGGTCACGCCCAGGTGGCGGTCCAGCAGGTGGCCCAGCAGCTTGCTGAACGCACCCAGCCCGACCACCGCGCCCAGGCTGAACACCGCGACGTAGGCAAGGTCCAGGGACCGCAGGGCCTCCAGCGTCGGCTCGTACAGCCCCAGCACGACCAGCAGGAACGAGCCGCTGACACCCGGCAGGATCATGGCGCAGATGGCCACGGCAGCCGAGGCGAACACCCGCCACAACGGCGGTGCCACCGCGGACCCCGCGGCCGCCGGCAGCCCGGTGATCACGAACGCCAGCACCGCGAAGCCCAGCGCGATGAGGACCTCGCGGCCCCCACGGGCGCCCGCGTCGCGCCACGGCACGGCCAACGAGGCCAGGATCATCCCGAAGAACACCGCGCTGGTCTGGGCGGGGTAGCGCTCGAGGAGCGGTGGCAGCACCACCGACCCGATGCCCAGCGCGATGACGATGCCGGCGCCGAGGGGCAGGACGAAGCGCCACTCGACCGCCCGGACGTGCGCACCGGCCTCGTCCCGGCGTCCCCGCACCAGTGCGGCCCCGGCGGACGCCACCGACCGGATAGAGCCGATCAGCGTCGCGTAGATGCCCAGGATCAGCGCCACGGTGCCGCCCGAGACGCCGGGGATCACGTCCGCACCACCCATGGCCATGCCCTGCAGGACGCGTAGCGGCGCGGCTGCGGGTGTCGAGGGGGACGTGGGCGTGTGGGGGGAGGTCATGGGATCCGGATCCGTGGGACGTGGGAGGGGGTCAGGTGTGCGGGTCGCCGGCCACCAGGAGGGCGACCGGGAGCGTGGACATCAGCTCTGCCAGGGCGATGCTCGTCCCCCCGGCGTCGGCAGCACCTGCGACCGCGTCCACAGTGTGACCGCTCAGCACCTCGTGCCAGGGCGTTCCTTCGGCCACCCCCAGCCCCGGCCCCGGCAGCGCCAGCTCGGTGTCGGCCCAGATGCGACCGACCGGCGGGAAGTTCCCGCCGTCGGTCACCCGGCCCAGGTTGCGGGGACACACGACCACGACCGTCGGTGCCCCCGGCGCGGACCGGGCGAAGGCCAGGACGTGGTCGGCCCACCGGCCGCGCACGTCCAGGGGCGTGTAGGCGCCGTCCGGCCCCAGCACCTGTGGATGGGCGGCCCGAAGCGTCAGCGCCTGCTGCACGACCCACTGCTTGACCCGACCGTCACGCCGCTGGGTCCACAGGTCAGCGACGTCGACCTTGCCCGCTGCCCACGACCGCTGGGTGTCCACCAGCAGGTGCACGTCCGGGTCGCGACGGTTGTCGGGGTCGCTCAGGGAGTCGTCCCAGCGCTCGGTCCCCTGGTAGGTGTCGGGCACGCCCGGGACGGCCAGCCGCAGCAGGGTCTGGGACAACGAGGAGGCCATGCCGACCTCGGCGGTGCGCAGGGCGATGTGGCGCAGGTCCCCCGCCACGCCGCCACGCGGGTCCAGCAGCGCCCGGACCCAGCCGGCCAGCTGCCCCTCGACGTCCTCGTCGACCTCCAGGTGGCTGGTGATGACCCCCTGGCCACGGGCGACCGCGATGGCGTGGTCGACGAGCCGCTGCACCAGCACGGGCCGGTCCAGCAGCTCGGCCAGGGGGATCCGGCCATCGTCCTCGATCGGCCACACCGCGACCGCGACCTGCAGCAGCCGCAGGCCCAGGGAGCTGTCAGGCGGGGCGGTCCCCGACAGGATCCGGTCGGCGACCGCGGTCCACGGGGCCGCCATGCCCGACAGCGCCGCCATGCGCAGGCGGACCTCCTCGGAGTGGACGGTGTCGTGGGTGGCGGTGGTCCGCATGCCCTGCGGCGGCATCGCCCGGATCAGCTCGTGTGCGCGGTCGCGGTCCACCGTTGCGTCCATCGGGTCGCAGCCCAGCTCGCAGGCCGCGGGCATGACGTTGTGGCGCAGGAACAGCCGCTCCTCGACCCCAAGGGCCATGACGGGGCCGGACAGCTGCTGGAAGCGGGTGACGGCCTCGGCGGCCGAGGCGGTCCACCGGACGTCGCCGCACAGCAGGTCCCCCAGGTACCGCCACAGTGCGTCGGGCACGTTCCCACGTCCGGTCACCACCCGGGCGCGCTGCACCACCCGCTGGACCGCAGCGCGGTCACGGTCATCAGCGGTGCCGTCGGTGACGTCGACGTAGGTCCGGTAGACGTCCATGGACGTGAGGATGCGGCTGACGGCCTCGAGCAGCGTGCGGTAGTCCACGTCGCGCACCGCTGGCTCGTCCTGGCAGGCGTTCCACACCACCCTCACGACACGGCGCAGGTCGGGGCCCAGCAGCTCGTCGAGCTGGTGCTGCTTCATCAGGACGACGTCGTGGGGCTCTGCGACCGCCCCGTGGGCGGCCGCGAGCAGGCCCAGGTGGCGCATGCCGTGGTGGTCGATCTGCAGGCCCAGGCTGGTCCGCAGCAGCTCATAGCCCGTGGTGCCGTCCACCGGCCAGTCGTGGTGCAGCGGGTCGCTGGGCGAGGTGAACTTCTGCACGACCAGCCAGGCGTCCGGGCCGACCGCCTCGCGCAGCCGTCTGAGGTAGCCCGTCGGGTCGGCCAGCCCGTCGACGTGGTCGACCCGCAGCCCGTCCAGCGTGCCGTCGGTCACCAGGTCGATCATCGTCCTGCTGGTCGCCTCGAAGACCATCGGGTCGTCCACGCGCAGCGCCGCCAGGGCGTTGACGGCCAGGAAGCGTCGGTAGTTGACCAGACGGTTGCCGGCACGCCAGCTGACCAGCCGGTAGTGCTGCTGCTCCAGCAGCGAGTGCATGCGGCTCCAGCTGCGCGGCTCGTCCGCCCGACCCTCGATCATCGTCACGTCCGACCGCTCGACGGCGGCGTCGGACTCGCTGTTGAGGGGGAAGGACAGCTCGCCGTAGGTGATCCGCACGCCGGTCGGTGTCTGGGCCAGCCCGATGTCGCCAGCGGCCAGCACGTCGCCATAGGGGCCGTCCAGCACGGGCAGGATGACCTTCTCGCGGGCACCCGGCAGCGGCGACTCCCAGTCGATGTCGAAGTGCTTGGCGGCGTCGCCGGACCGGCCCTCTCGCAGCAGCATGTCCCACACGGGGCTCCAGGGGCCCGCGCTCATGTGGTGCGGCACGATGTCGCCGATCAGCCCCATCCCGGCCTGGTGGGCGGTGTGCGCCAGCTCGCGCAGCCCTTCCTCGCCGCCCAGGACCGGGTCGACACGTCGGTGGTCGGCCACGTCGTAGAAGTGACGCGTCCCCGGTCGGGCTGCCAGGACCGGCGACAGGTACAGGTGGCTGATCCCGAGGGTGCGCAGGTAGGGCACCATCGCGGTCGCGGCCGCGAACGGCAGGTCCGCGGTCAGCTGCAGCCGGTACGTGGCCCGGGGTGTGGTCATGGCGTCGCTGCTCCTCGGACGGTCAGACGTCCATCGGTGACCGGGTGGGGGTCGATGCACCGCAGGACGACGACGGAGCGGTCCGCCACGTCCACGCCGGTGCCGGCGCTGACGACCAGACGGTCCCCCTGCACCGCATCGGGGTCGGCGGTGTCCAGGACCACGTCCCAGCGGAACCCGTAGCCGCTGGGCGGGATCTTGAACACCACCCGTTCGGCGTGGGCGTTCAGCAGCACCAGGAAGGAGTCGTCGCGGACCGGACGGCCGCGCTCGTCACGGGTCGGCAGCTCCTCGCCGTTCAGGAAGAACCCCAGGGCCCTGCGGCCGGCCTCGTCCCACTCGGCCTGGGTCATCACCGCTCCGGTCGGCGACAGCCAGTGCAGGTCGCCGTCGCCGGTGAAGAACGTCCGGCGCCGGAACACCGGGTGTGCGCGCCGCAGCGCGACCAGCCGTCTGGTGAACGCCAGCAGCCCACGACGCTCGCCAGTTGACGTCCAGTCGTACCAGGACAGCTCGTTGTCCTGGCAGTAGGTGTTGTTGTTGCCCTGCTGGGTGCGCCCGATCTCGTCCCCGCCGAGCAGCATCGGCACGCCCTGGCTGAGCAGGAGGGTCGTCAGCATGTTGCGGACCTGCCGGGCCCGCAGCTCGATGACCTCGGGGTCGTCGGTGGGGCCCTCGACGCCGTGGTTGGCCGAGCGGTTGTGGTCCTCGCCGCTGGAGTTGTCGTCCAGGTTGGCGTCGTTGTGCTTGTGGGCGTAGCTGACCAGGTCGGCCATCGTGAAGCCGTCGTGTGAGGTGACGAAGTTGATGCTGGCGTAGGGCCGACGACCGTTGTGGGCGTACAGGTCCGAGGACCCCGACAGCCGGCTGGCGAGCGCGCCGATGTCGCCGGACCCCAGCCACCAGTCGCGGACGGTGTCGCGGTACTGCCCGTTCAGCTCGGTCCAGCCGACCGGGAAGTTGCCGACCTGGTAGCCGCCGTCCCCCAGATCCCACGGCTCGGCGATCAGCTTCACCTGGCTGATCACCGGGTCCTGCTGGATGATGTCGAAGAAGCCGCTGAGCTTGTCGACGTCGTGCAGCTCGCGCGCCAGGGTCGAGGCGAGGTCGAAGCGGAACCCGTCGACGTGCATCTCGGTGACCCAGTAGCGCAACGAGTCCATGATCAGCTGCAGCACGTTGGGGTGCTGCATGTTCATGCTGTTGCCGGTGCCCGTGAAGTCGATGTAGCGCGTCGGGTCCTGCGGGTCCAGTCGGTAGAACGAGGCGTTGTCCAGCCCTCGCAACGACACGGTCGGCCCCTCGGCGTTGCCCTCGCCCGTGTGGTTGTAGACGACGTCGAGGATGACCTCGAGCCCGGCGGCGTGCAGGTCGGCCACCATCGCCTTGAACTCATAGACCTGCTGACCGTGCGTGCCCTGCGAGGCGTAGCCGGCGTGGGGACTCATGAACCCGATGGTGTTGTAGCCCCAGTACTGCCGCAGGCCCTTGCGCCACAGGAAGTGGTCGGTCAGGAAGTGGTGGACGGGCTGCAGCTGCACGGCGGTGACGCCCAGACCGACGAGGTGGTCGATGAAGGGCGTGGAGGCCAGGCCGGCGTAGGTGCCCCGCAGGGACGGCGGCACGTCGGGGTGGCGGATCGTGGCCCCACGCACGTGCGTCTCGTAGGTGATCGTCTCTGAGAACGGGCGACGGGGCGGGTGGTCGTCTCGCCAGTCGAAGAACGGGTTGACCACGACGGACTTCGGGACGAACGGGGCGCTGTCGGCGGTGTTGGGTCGCGACGGGTCGTCGGCGTCGTAGCCGAAGCAGGCGGGCGTCCAGGTGATGTCGCCCTCGATGGCGCGGGCGTAGGGGTCGATCAGCAGCTTCGCGGGGTTGACCACCACCCCCTGGGCCGGGTCCCAGGGCCCGTGGACCCTGAAGCCGTACCGCTGACCGGGCCCGATCCCGGGCAGGTAGGCGTGCCACACGAAGCCGGTCCGGTCGGTCAGCGGGATGCGGACCTCGTCGGCCGCGCCGTCACCGTCGCCGAACAGACAGATCTCCACGGCCTGGGCGACCTCGGAGAAGACCGCGACGTTCACACCCCGTCCATCCCAGGTCACCCCCAGCGGGTAGGACTGGCCCGGCCAGGTGGAGGAGTCCGCGAGGGGTGTAGGCATCAGACGGTAGGATGTCACAGCCCTGGCGCCCAGGCCCGAAGGCCGGCGTGCCGTGACCGTCCCGCCCCTCATGGAGCTCCTCACCCCGTGGCAGCCCCACCCTCGTCCGAGGACGCCGTCATCCACCTGTACGGGTGGCGCCATCCCAGCGTCATCGCCGCTGCCGTGTTCAGCGCCTACGCGGGCTTCGCCCAGTTCGCCGCGACGGCCGCGCTGCCCGACATCGCCGCCGGGTTCGGCGTCGGTGGTGCCGCTGACGGCTCGATCGCCGCGCAGGTCGGTCTGTCGGGGACGACGCTGGGGGTCGCGCTGGGGCTGATCCGTCTGGCGTCCGTCGCGTCGCTGCCGCTGGCCCGGACGGCCGACGGCCACGGCCGCAGGCGGGTCCTGGTCTGGGCGTCGGCGGTTGGCCTGGCCCTGACCGCGATGGCGGCCGGCGCACCGAGCTTCTGGATCTTCGTGGGGATCCTGGCCGTCAGCCGGCCACTGCTGAGCGCCACGAACGCCGTCGCCGGCGTCATCGCGGCCGAGGAGGTGGCCACCAGCGACCGGTCACGGGCGCTGGCCGTCATCACCGTCGGCTACGGCATGGGCGCCGGGCTGCCCGTGGCGCTGCGGGCTCTGACGGGCGGCGGGATCGGCTTCCGGACGCTGTTCCTGGTGGCCGTCCCGCTGCTGCTGTCGTTGCCCTTCACGGCCCGCCTGGTCCGGGAGCCGGACCGTGCCGCACGTCTGGTCGACGCCGACCGGGCGACCGCCAAGCGCCTGGGGCGCGTCCCCCGCCAGCTGCGCGGCCGGCTGGCGCTGCTGGCCACCCTGACGTTCTTCGTGGCGTTCCTGACCGGCCCGGTGAACACCTACCTGTTCCTGTACGCCGAGAGCGTGGCCGGCCTGCCGCCCTCCGCCCAGGGGATCCTGGCGCCCGTCGCCGCGCTCGGGGGCGGCGCCGGCCTG
>JBFKGB010000070.1:0-11816 GCA_041633535.1 Euzebya sp.
AAGTGCCCGGTGACCGTCAGGAACCTCGCGGTATCGTAGATTTCCAGATTGCCGTGCTTCCGTTTCACAGTGTCAGGAAGTGGGTCCCCACGCATAAACAGCCGCAATCCGCCTCTGCTAGGAGACGACTCGCAGTATGCATCTGCAGCTAGCGCGGACATAATCCACGCGCCGACTGCGGGCTGGTCGGCCACGGTCGGCAGGGCGGGGTAGGGGACCAGGCCGAAGGCCAGCACCACACCGACCACCACCGCGACGACGGTGACCGCACCCCCCAGCGCCAGCCGGGGCCGTGCCGACAGGTCAAGCGGGCCGCTCACGGGTCCCCCCCGATGACCTCACGCCGCAGCGTGAGGGTGCCGACGGCCCCGCCGACCAGCAGCAGTCCGGTCAGCAGCAGCGCCAGCGGGGCGCCCAGGCTGTCGCCCAGGAAGTGGAACACCGCCTGGGGGATGAACACGAACAGCCCGATCAGCCCCGCGCCGGCCAGCAGGGTCGTGCGGCCGACGACGCTGAGCAGCAGCAGCGCACCGCAGGTCAGCAGGCTGCCGACCAGCCCGATGCCGGCGTGGGCGTCGACCGAGGCGGTCTGCCCCCCGACGCCCATCGCCAGGCTCGCCAGCACCAGTCCGGTGTCGACCGGCACGACGATGCGCCCGGCGGTGAGCAGCAGCCAGGCCACGCCGATCCCCCAGAGCAGCAGCCCGACGTACAGGGGGGCCGTCTCGGCACGGGGCAGCAGCACCGCGCTGACGGCGGTCGCCAGCAGCCCGAGCAGGACGGGGACCTGCTGCAGGGTGTGGCGGCGGAGCAGGTACAGGCCGAGGGCGACGACCGTCGTGCCGCTGCTGACGACCAGGGCGATCTGCTCCTCACGTGCGTCCAGCCCGCGGTCCCCGGCGACGCCCAGCGTGAACGCGGTGCCGGCGACCGCGCCCAGCCACAGGACGTCGACGAGCCGTCGCACCGTCGCCTCCTCGCGGTCCCGCAGCACCAGACCGGCCAGGAACAGGCTGCCGCTGACCGTGCCGAGCAGCAGGAGCTGGGCCCACGGACGCAGGCGGTCCCACACCTCACCCAGCAGGATGCCCGCCGCGATGACGGCGAGGGCAGCGCCCACGTAGCCGGCGATCTCGGCGACCTGGGAGCTGCGCCCCCCGGTGTCGGGCCGGCTCTCCTGGGCCGCCTCGAAGTCGACGATCCTGTCGGCCTGGTCGGGCTCGATCAGGCCGGCGTCCACCCAGACGCCCACGCGCTGCCTGACATCGCCGGCCACGTGCCGACGATACCGCGGGCGCCTGTGCGTCCGATACCGCGGGCGTCGCTAGGTGGGACGTACCGGGGCGTCGGGGACCGTGAAGCCGGCGTCCTGGATGACGCCCATCAGCCCGGCCTCACCGATCCATCCCTCGTCGTAGGTGACGATCACCTGACGCCGGTCCATGTCGACCGTGGCGATGTCCACGCCGATGAGGGACTCCAGCGTGGTCTGGATCTGGTCGCCTGCGGCGTCGCCGGCGAGGTCGGGCACGTCGATTGCACGTCGGATCATGGGGCCACCGTGCCCCCACCGCGACCGGCCTGAACGGCAGCGCTGTCGCACCGGTGACAGGGGCCTCGCGTCCGGGCATCGGGACGACAGGTGTGAGAACCGCGACGACGCCGGTACACTCCCCGCTGCCAGGGAGGCGTCGCATAGCTCGGTCTAGTGCGCGTCACTGCTAATGACGTTGGGTGTAAAAGCCCTCGAGGGTTCGAATCCCTCCGCCTCCGCTCCACCTCCATACCGACCCCGTGCCACACTCGGCCCCATGGCGAAGAACGTGCTCGGCGGCGAACTCCAGACCTGCTCGACGGACCCGATGACCGGGTACTACCGCGACGGCTGCTGCAACACGGGTGCCGGTGACACCGGCGTCCACACCGTCTGTGCGGTCATGACGGAGGAGTTCCTGGCCTACTCCGCCTCGGTCGGCAACGACCTGTCCACGCCGATGCCGCAGTACGGGTTCGACGGGTTGAAGGCGGGCGACCAGTGGTGCCTGTGCGCACCGCGCTGGCAGGAGGCGCTGGAGGCCGGCGCCGCCCCGCGGGTGCGGCTCGAGGCGACCCATGTCGGCACGCTGGAGTGGTGCGGCCTGGCGGACCTCACGGCACACGCGGCCGGCTGACCCACCCTCCTCAGCGGGTCGCGACGCCCATGATCCGCGTCCGTGTGTGGGCCGTGGCCAGGCCCGCGTCGATGTGCTGCACGTCCAGCTCGGCGAAGCCGACGGACTGCAGCAGCACCCCCGTGTCGCGGTCGACCTCGCAGCCGTTGAACAACCAGCGGTGGGGGCCCCACAGGAGCCGCTGCCCCCGCCTGGTGAGGGTGCCGGTGGGGGCCTTCACGTGCTCGTAGACCAGGTAGTGGCTGCCGGGGCGCATGACGCGGCGGACCTCGGCCACCACGTCGGCGGGTCGGTCCACGCCGCACAGCACCAGGGTCCCGACGACCCCGTCGACGCTGGCGTCTGCCAGCGGGGTCTGCTCGGCGTGGCAGGACATGACCGACAGCTCGATGTCGTGAGCCGCGGCCTGGGCCTGCAACCGCGGGTGCATCGCCGGGTTGGGCTCGACCGCCAGCACCCGGGTGCCCGGCGCGTAGTAGCGCATGTTGGTCCCCGGCCCGGGACCGATCTCCATGACCGTCCCCGACATCCCGCCGATCACCTCGGCCTTGCGGCGCACGACCTCGGCCGGCTCGGCCTGTGCCGCCTGGGCCAGCAGCGCGGCCTCCAGCCGGCTGCGGAGGGGGCTCCTGGTGAAGTCGCGGAGGTCCTGGGTGCGCATGCCCAGAGGGTAGTTGCCGTCCTGCGGGCCCACGGGTTGTCATGATGGCCCAGATGAGGGTCGCGGTGCTCGGGCTTGCCCTCGTGCTGACCGCCTGCGTCGGCGCGGGACAGCAAGGCGACCCCGCGGACATCGTCACGGTGCGGGCGACCGAGATCGGCCACGGCCCCGGTGACGGAGTCGGCGGTGGACCGGCGGTCCTGCAGCCGGCCGACTGCCCCGACGGCCTGGACGACAGCGTGGAGTGTGGCTTCCTGGTCGTCGCCGAGAAGCGGTCGGACCCCACCAGCCAGGTCATCGAGGTCGCCTGGATGCTGATCCCCTCGGACGGGGTCCAGGACGGGGCACCCGAGCCGTTGCTGCGCCGCCCGCCGCTGGTCGTCATCCCCGACGGGCCGGGTGACAGCGGTCTGGCGGAGGCCGAGGCGTGGCTGCGCTCGCCGCTGCGGGACCAGCGCGACATCGTGCTGCTGGACCCCCGCGGCACCGGACGGTCCTTCCCGCTGCTGGACTGCGGCCAGCCGCCGCGCCCCGGTGCGCTGCCGCTGGATCTGGTGGAGGACTGCCGTCGGCAGCTCGTCGCCGACGGGGTGGACCTCAGCGCCTACGACACCAGCGCGACGGCGACCGACATCGCCGACCTGCGGGAGGCCCTGGGGCTGGGGCAGGTCGACCTGCTGGGCATCGGTCACGGTGCACGGGTCGCCCTGGCGATGGTCCGCGACCACCGCGCAGGCATCCGTGCGGTCGTCCTGGACAGCCCGGTGCCCTCCGAGGTCGACGTCTACGACGACCGGGCCCGTGACGCCCAGGCCACCCTGAACCGTCTGCTGGACCTGTGCGTCCAGACCACCCGGTGCGCGGACCGCTTCGGCGACCTGCGCCCGGCCGTCGAGCAGATGGTTGACGACCTGAACGCTGCTGCAGCGGCGGCCGAGGAGGACGTCGTCAGCGGCGACGACCTGATCGTCGCCGCGATCGCGGCCATGCGTGGCCTGGCCGGACCTGAGGTCGTGCCCGTCAGCCTGCAGCAGGCCGTCGACGGCGACCCCGCTGACGCCCTGGCCCGCCTGCAGGAGGCGGCGGTCACCGGCGCCGCCGTCCCACGGTCACAGTTCAGCGAGGGGCTCCGCCTGTCCTCGGAGTGCCGCGACGAGGTGCCCTTCACCCCTGCCGGCGACCCGATCGAGGAACGTGGTCTGAGCCCTGTCGGTGTCGCCGTGGCACGGGACGTCGCCGCCCTGCTGGACGCCTGCGCGCTGTGGTCGACGGGACGGGCGGATGCGCGCGAGGCCGACGCCGTCGAGGCCGAGGTGTTCGCCCTGTTCCTCTCCGGCGAGTTCGACCCCCTCTCACCCGCCGCCTGGGGTGCCGGAGCGGCGGCGCGGGTCGAGGGGGCCGTTGTCGTGCAGGTCGACGGTGCCGGCCACCGGGTCCACGACGTCGACGACTGCACCCTCGGCATCGTCGCGGCCTTCCTGGCACGGCCCGGCGCGACGGTTGACGACGGCTGCGCCGTCGGTCGCACCGTCGACTTCGACCTGTCCTGACCCTGCCGCCGGACCCGCGGCGGGCGGGACCATCGGCCCTGTGGGACACCCCCCTCGTGCGCGACGGTCGGTTGGATCCCGCACGTCCGTCGCGGGATGCACGGATGGGAGCAGGACATGGCAGGTCACATCACCTTCAGCCGGGAGGTCTTCGGCGATGCCGCGGCGTTCCGGGACGCGCTGACCAGGCGGCTGCCCGAGCTGCTGCAGCAGGCGACCGACACACCGTCGACACCGCCGGACGGCGACGGCTCGTTCGTGATCACCCTGTCCCGGCGGCTGCCCGGCGTCGAGGTCCACAAGCAGGTCCGGGTCCGGCTGGGCGAGGCCGAGCAGCACGACGGGTGGACGCGCGTGCCCATCCGCTGGCAGGCCGAGAGGACGCCGACCGCCTTCCCCACCTTCGTGGGCTCCGTGGACCTGGAGGACCACCCGCGCGGCCAGGCCGAGCTGACCCTGACAGGCCGGTACCGCCCGCCGCTCGGCGTCATCGGCGCCGCAGCCGACGGGATGCTGCTGCACGGGGTGGTCGACCACACCCTGGCCCAGCTGCTCGACCGACTGGCCGGGGCGCTGGTGGACACCGTCTACGGTGACGAGCCGCCCGAGCAGGGGCCCCAGACCCCCGACCGGCTGACCGTCGCCGAGGTGATGGCGGCGGACCCGCTGACCTTCCCCGAGGACCTCGCCCTGCGCACCGCCGCCGGCCTGCTGCTGCTGTCCGGCTACAGCGGTGTGCCCGTGGTGGCCGACGACGGCCGCGTGGTGGGGGTGCTGTCCAAGAGCGACCTGCTGGACCAGATCGCCGACGGGCCCGACGACGACACCGGTGACGAGCAGATCTGGAACCGGTTCCAGGACATGGTCGTCGCCGAGGTCTGCTCGCGTCCGGCCCGCATGACCGAGGCGGACACGACGATCCGTGCCGCGGCCCGCGAGATGTCCCAGCACTGCGTCGACCGGTTGGTCGTCATGGACGGTGCGGTCGTCGTCGGCGTCGTGACCCGCACCGACGTGCTGAAGGCGACGATCCGTGGCGACGACGCGATCGCGGCCGCCGTCCGCTCGACGCTGCGCCACCACGAGCTGTCCGAGGTCGACGTCGAGGTCGACGGCGGCGTCGTCCGGCTGCACGGCCAGGTCGACTGGGGCCGCGACCTGCCCGTGCTGCGCACCGCGCTGCACACCATCGACGGGGTGCTCGTCGTGGTCGCCGACACCGAGGTGCTGCACGCCTGAGGGCGGGTCGACCGACCCGGGGTGCCGGAAGGTCCCGCTGTGTGACCGTCGTTGGTCCCGCCGGTGCGGTGACGAGGGGCCCGGCGGGGCGGGGAGTGCGGCGACGACGATGGGGACAGCGCCGCAGCACTGCGTGCGTGTCGTGCAGAGGAGGACCCCGTGAGGACCACACGAGCCATCGCCAGGACGACCGTGGCAGCGTTGGTGCTGCTGCTCCCACTGCTCGTGGCATCGCCAGCGGTGGCGGACGCCTCGATCACCTCAGCGGGACCGCTGACGACGATCACGACGTCGGACACGTTGAACTGCTCGGTGAACCACGTCGACGACACGGCGGGTGAGTTCTACGCCAACACCGCCTGTGGGACCTTCATCGCCATCGGCGGTGTGCTGTACGGGCCGTCCTCCATCCCCGCGGGTGGGGGGCTGGGCAGCTACACCCCCTACACCGTGGGTGGCCAGAGCAAGTCGGGCAGCGGGACGGTGAACGACCCCTTCCGGATCACCACGACGGTGGGGCTTGGCGACACCGGGCTGTCGCTGACGCAGGTCGACTCCTACGTCGCCGGTCAGGCCCAGTTCAGGACCGACGTCACGCTGGTCAACAACTCCCCCACCGCGGTGTCGGGGTACGTGTACCGAGCGGCCGACTGCTACCTGGCCAACTCCGACTCGGGCCAGGGCGTCGTCGGGTCCGACGGTCGCGTTGGTTGCACGAACACCACCAGGGCCGAGGAGTTCGTCCCGATCACCGGGGGCTCGACGTACTACGAGGCCCGCTACTCCGAGGTCTGGCAGGCGGTTGCCACGCAGCAGGCGCTGCCGAACACCTGCCGCTGTGACGAGACGATCGACAACGGCATGGCGCTGGCCTGGAACGTCACCGCGGTCGGTGGCGGCAGCCAGGTGACGGTGTCGTCGTCCACGAACTTCGGCACCGGCTCTGCCGTGGGTGCCCAGATCCCGATCGCCGGCTCCAACGTCCGGCCGACGGTCGACGCCCAGGGACGCAACACGTTCCGGGTCAACCGCAACTCGACCGCGGACCTGACCATCAGCATCCGGCCGGTCCCGCGTGAGGGCTGCGACATCATCAGCGTGTACATGACCCACAACGGCATCGACCACACGATGACCGACCCCGACGGTGACGGCGTCTGGACGGGCAGCATCCCGCGCAGCCAGATCACCGCCTCCGACATCACCTTCACGGTGGTGGACACCTGCGGCAGCGTCACCGGCTCGATCGGCCGCGTGGTCCTCTACGACCCGTCGGGGGTCATCACGGCCGAGACCGGTGGACAGCCCGTCGACGGGGCCACGGTGACCCTGTACACCGTCCCCGGCTGGCGTCCGGCCACGCCCGGTGACACCGGTCCGCAGACCTGTGAGACCGTGCCCACACGTGGGTCCGATGGCTGGACCCAGCCCGCCCCCACCGACATCGGCGTGGTCGCCGCGGTCAGCTCGGGCACGTTCTCGCCCGACCTGAACCCGCAGGTGACCGGCGCCGATGGTCGCTACGGCTGGGACGTGGCCGAGGGCTGCTGGTACGTCACGGTGACGGCTGACGGCTTCGACCCGATCACCAGCCCGGTCGTCGGCGTCCCGCCCGAGGTCACCGACCTGGACCTGGCGCTGACCGGTGGCATCGGTGTCGCCCAGGACGGCGTGACCCGTCTGTCCGGTGCCGAGCGGATCGCGACCGCGATCGCCATCAGCCAGGACACCTACGGCGCCGGTGGGGCCGCGGCGGTGCTGATCGCCCGTCACGACAACTACCCGGACTCCCTGGCCGGCGGTCCGCTGGCTGTCCGGGTCGGTGGCCCGCTGCTGCTGACCCCCTCCGACGGGCTGTTCCAGACGACCGCGGTCGAGGTCCAGCGGGTCCTCCCCCCGGGTGGCACCGTCCACCTGCTGGGTGGGGTCGCGGCCCTCTCCGAGGACGTGGCCATGGACCTGATGCAGATGGGCTACACGGTCACGCGGCTGTCCGGCCCGTCGCGCTACGCGACGTCGGTGCAGATCGCCCAGGCCGTCAACCCGAACCCGACGACCATCCTGGTCGCCGACGGCAACACGTTCGCTGACGCCCTGATCGCCAGCAGCGCCGCACCGGCGAGGAACGCCACGGTCGTCCTGACCTCGGGCTCCACGCTGCCGAACGAGGTGGCCGACTACCTCGACGTCAACAACGGCGCGACCTGGATCACGGTCGGATCGGCAGCAGCCGCCGCCCTGGCCAACGAGGACCAGTCCTTCAGCGGCAGCGACGTCTACGACACCTCCCAGCTGGTGGCGTCGGCGTTCTGGCCGAGCGCGAGCGGCTTCGCGGTCGCCAGCGGGGAGAACTTCCCCGACGCGCTCGCCGGCAGCGCCCACAGCGCGTCGCGTGGCCACCCGCTGCTGCTGTCGCCCCAGGCGGGGATGACCGCATCGGTGATCGGCTGGCTGACGGCCAACGGTCCGTTCAGCGAGGCCGTGCTGTACGGCGGGACGGCGGCCCTGTCGGCCACCGTGCAGTCCCAGGCGGCGGACGCCCTGTAGCGCACCCGCAGCAGGACGAGGACCGGCGTGTGCAGGTGCACACGCCGGCCCGTCCTTGTGTGGCCCGTCCGGTCAGTCCTCCAGGGCCAGCTCCAGCACCTCGCGGACGTCGTCGACGAAGTGGACCGTCAGGTCCTGCAGGATCCCCTCGGGGACGTCGTCGATGTCGGCTTCGTTCCGCAGGGGCAGCAGGACCGTGTCGATGCCGGCCCGGTGGGCGGCCAGGACCTTCTGCTTAACCCCACCGATCGGCAGGACCTTGCCCTGCAGCGTCACCTCGCCGGTCATCGCGACACCGCGACGGACCCGGCGGCCGCTGACCAGCGAGGCCAGCGCCGTGGTCATGGTGATGCCCGCCGAGGGGCCGTCCTTGGGGATCGCACCTGCGGGGAAGTGGACGTGGAACCGGCCGGTCGCCAGCGCCGCCTCGTCCAGCACCAGCGAGGAGGCGTTGGCCCGCAGGAAGGACAGTGCGATGGACGCCGACTCCTTCATGACGTCGCCGAGCTGGCCGGTCAGGCGCAGCTGCCCCTCGCCCTCCGCCGACCCCGTCCGGGCGACCTCGACGAACAGGACGTCGCCACCCACGCCGGTGACGGCCAGGCCCGTCGCGACGCCCGGGACGTCCACACGGGCCATGGCGTCCTCCTTGAACACCTTCTGGCGGCCCAGGAGCTCGCTGGGGTCCTCGACCACGATCGGTGAGGGGTCCCCGGCGGCCACGCGGACGGCAGCCTTGCGTGCCAGCTTGGCCAGCTGTCGCTCGAGCTGGCGCACACCGGCCTCGCGGGTCCAGCCCTCCACCACCCGGCGGAGGACCTCGTCGCTGATGGCCACCTCGTTGGGGGCCAGGCCGGCGTTGGACAGCTGCCGCCGCAGCAGGTGGTCGCGGGCGATGGTGACCTTCTCCGCGTCGGTGTAGCCGTCCAGCTGCACGACCTCCAGCCGGTCCAGCAGCGGACCGGGGATGGTCTCCAGGACGTTGGCGGTGGCGATGAACAGCACGTCGGAGAGGTCCAGGTCGACCTCCAGGTAGTGGTCGCGGAACGTGTGGTTCTGCGCGGGGTCCAGCACCTCCAGCAGCGCGGCGGAGGGGTCGCCCCGGTGGTCGGCGCCGACCTTGTCGATCTCGTCCAGCAGGACCACGGGGTTCATGGTGCCCGCCTCGCTGATCGCGCGGGCGATCCGGCCCTGCTGTGCGCCGACGTAGGTACGGCGGTGCCCGCGGATCTCGGCCTCGTCGCGCACGCCTCCCAGGGCCACGCGGACGAAGCGGCGGCCCAGCGCACGGGCGACGGACTCGCCCAGCGAGGTCTTGCCCACCCCGGGCGGTCCGACGAGCGCCAGGATCGCGCCCTGTCCCCGACGGGTGGGAGGGGCGGGATCGGTCGTCGTCCCGTCGACCTCGGCGTCGGCCTCGGCCTCGGCAGGATCGATCGTCGACAGGGTCGGCAGGTCGGACTCGAGGCCCCGCTCGATCCGCAGCTTGCGGACGGCGAGCTGCTCGATCAGGCGCTCCTTCACCTCGTCCAGACCGGTGTGGTCGGCGTCGAGGATCTGACGGGCGCCGGTCAGGTCCAGGTTGTCCTGGGACCGCTGGCCCCACGGCAGCTCCAGCACCCGGTCCAGCCAGGTGCGGATCCACGACTGCTCGGGAGACTGCTCGCCGGTGCGCTCCAGACGGTCGATCTCCTTGGACACGAACGTCCGGACGTCCTCGGGCATCGCGGCCTCGGCCACCTTGGTCCGGTACGCGTCCAGCGAGTCACCGTCGTCGTCGACCGCCCCGCCGAGCCCACGGAGCTCCTCGCGGATCGCCTTCATCTGCTCACGGAGGATGAACTCACGCTGCCGCTTCTCCATCGACTCGGTCACGTCGTCGCGGATCTTGGAGCGGACCTCCAGCTGCGCGAGGGTCTCGCGGGCCCACCCCAGCACGAGCTCCAGGCGTTCCCGGACGTCGAGGGTCTCGAGCACCTGCACCTTCTGCTCGACGTCCAGGTCGGGGGAGTACACGGCCGTGTCGGCCAGCTGCCCGGGGTCGGTGATCTCCTCCAGCGCCGCGACCAGGGACTGGTTGCCGCGGTGGGCCAGGACGCCCTCGACCACGGCACGGTAGTCCTCCATCAGGCCGTCGAGCTGGTCGTCCTCGTCGTGCTCGGCCTCGACCGGGTCCACCTGGACCCAGGTGGCGTCGCCCGCGCCGGTCGCACCGGAGCCGACGACGGCCCGTGCCAGGCCGCGGACGAGGATGCCGCGACGGCCCCCACCCAGCCGGTCGCGCTGCTCGATGCGGGCGATCGTGCCGACCGTCGCGAAGGAGGTGCGGCCGTCGGCGTCGGTCGTCCTGGGGACCAGCAGCACACGGTCCTCGGCGCTGCGTGCCGCCTCGACGGCGGCCCGTGCGTCACGGGACTCCATCGCGATGTTGACGACCATGCCGGGCACGACGACGCCGCCGGGCAGGGGGAGGAGGGGGAGGGTCAGGTCCTGGAGCTGGTCCACCATGTGGTTCATGTCCTTCGGTCTGGGGTGGACCGTCTGAACCACGCGCGTCCAGGATCTATTCCTCCCGCACTCAGGTTTTGTCCTGCGTGGGCTGGACGACTTCGATGATGGCCGCAGCCAGCTCCTCCGGAGCGTCCTCCTGCAGGAAGTGGCCACCGTGGACGATGCGGTGGGCCTGCCCCGACGCGCCGGGGACCAGGGTCTGGAACGGCTGGAACCCGCCGGCCGTGATGGGGTCGGAGTCGCTGAAGGCGGTCATGACCGGACCCTGGAAGGCCCGCAGCGACGTCCACGCCGCGATGTTGGCCGCCGAGGCCGGGTCGTCCGTCGACGTCGGCACCAGCGTGGGCATGATCCGGGGCCCCTCCTTGAACGTCTCGTCGGGGAACGGCGCGTCGTAGGCGGCGACCTCGGCGTCGGACAGCTCGCGCAGCGAGGCCCCCTGCAGCATCGGGCCGACGGGGAACTCCTCGACGGTCTGGCTGAACCGCTGCCAGGCCATGAACGCCTCGGGCATCTGCTGCTCGCCGGTGGGCATCCCGGTGTTGGCGACCACGGCCCCCGCGAAGGCGTCGGGGTCCTCGGCCAGGACCCGCAGGCCGATCAGGCCGCCCCAGTCCTGGCAGAACAACGTGATGTCGCGCAGCCCGAGGTGGTCCAGCACCAGCTCGCGCACCCAGCCGACATGGGCGGCGTAGGAGTGGTCGTCACGTGACGCGGGCTTGTCGGAGCGCCCGAACCCCACCAGGTCGGGGGCGATCACGCGGCACCCGGCAGCGACCAGCGGCGGGATCATGTGACGGTACAGGTAGGACCAGCTGGGCTCGCCGTGCAGCAGCAGCACCGGCGCGGCATCGGCCGGCCCCTCGTCGACGTAGGCCATGCGGATGGTGCCGCCGTCGCCCGTGGCCACCTGGGCGTAGCGGGGCTCGTAGGGCCAGTCCGGGAGGTCAGCGAAGCGGTCGTCAGGGGTGCGCAGCAGGTCCATGGCCGCAGACTGCCACACACCCCGACCACCGTCGGCGGGGCGTGACGTGGCAGGATCAGGGGATGGAGCAGGGCACCTTCACCCATGACGGCCACCGGCTGGCCTACGAGATCCACGGCGACGGGCCGCGCGTCACCGTGCTGCTGCACGGG
>JBFKGB010000071.1:0-11734 GCA_041633535.1 Euzebya sp.
CCCCGGCCTGGGGCCGGGGCGTCGAGCGCTGCGCGCGGAGCGGACCGGGGTCAGCCGACCCCGAGGTCGCGGGCGATCAGCATGCGCTGGACCTCGCTGGTGCCCTCGCCGATCTCCAGGATCTTGGCGTCCTGGTAGAAGCGGCCCACGGGGTACTCGGTGGTGAAGCCGTAGCCGCCGAAGATCTGGGTTGCCTCGCGGGCGGCGGTCACGGCGTACTCGGTGGACATCAGCTTGGCGACCGAGGCCTGCCGCTTGAACGGCTTGCCGTTCTCCATCAGCCAGCAGGCGTACAGGTACTGGTTGCGGGCGACCTCGGCCATCGCCTCCATGTCGGCGATCTTGAACGCGACCGCCTGGTACTTGCCGATCGGGCGGCCGAAGGCCTCACGCTCGCCTGCGTACCGCACGCACTCGTCGACGCAGCCCTGGATCAGCCCGACCGCCAGCGCGCTGATGGCGATCCGTCCCTCGTCCAGGATGTTGAGGAAGTTGGCGAAGCCCCGCCCCTCCTCGCCCAGCTGGTTCTCGGCGGGTACCCGGACGTCCTCGAAGTACAGGTCACGGGTGTCGCTGGCGTGCCAGCCGACCTTCCGGTAGCCGTTGCCGATCGTGTAGCCGGGCGTGCCGGTCGGGATGATGAAGTTGGTGACCTGTCGTGGGTCGTCGTTGGTGACCGCCGTGATCGTGACGAACTCGCTGATGTCGGTGCCGACGTTGGTGATGAACTGCTTGGAGCCGTTGATGACCCAGTGGTCGCCGTCACGCCGGGCGGTCGTCCGCAGACCGCCGGCGTCCGAGCCGCCGCCCGGCTCGGTCAGGCCGAACCCGGCGAGCTTCTTCCCCTCCGCCAGCTGCGGCAGCAGCTCCTTGCGCTGGGTGTCGTTGCCGAACTTGTAGATCGGCTGGGCACCAAGGCCGACGCCGGCCTCCAGCGTGATCCCGATGGACTGGTCGACACGGCCCAGCTCCTCGATCGCCAGGCACAGCGACAGGTAGTCCCCGCCCTGGCCGCCGAACTCCTCGGGGAACGGCAGGCCGAACAGGCCCATCTGCCCCATCTGGGCGACGATGTCCAGCGGCAGCTCGCCCTTGGCGTTGAACTCCTCGGCGCGGGGTGCGACGACGGTCTGGGCGAAGTGCCGCACGACCTCGCGCAGCGCCTTCTGCTCGTCGGTCAGTTCGAATGAGATGGCCATGTCTGACGGCTCCTGTGCCCGTGCTCCAGCGGTGTCGAGAAGCAGTGTACGGGCAGAAGGGCATGGTCAGATCGTCCGATACCGTCCCAATCGTGGCGGTTCGACGGACGATCCGTCCATCTCAGCGACGAGAGATGATCCGGGCACCCATCGCGATGATGACGACCACGAACGCCACGCCGATCAGCCACTTCAGCAGCCCGGCGACGGCCGACACCAGCAGGTAGCCGATCACCAGCATCACGGCGAGGAACAGCAGACCCCCCGACGTCCCGGCCCCGCGAGGTTCCTGACCCATGGCGGCCACCCTACGCCGACCCGGCGAGGGCGTTGACCACGCGGGAGGGGGAGGGACGGCCCAGCTGGCCCGCCATCCACGTGCTGGTCGCCACCAGCGAGGCCAGGGACACGCCGGTCTGCACGCCCAGGCCGTCCAGCATCCACACGAGGTCCTCGGTGGCCAGGTTCCCCGTGGCCGACTCCGCGTAGGGGCACCCACCCAGGCCGCCGGTCGAGGCGTCGACCACGGTCACGCCCTCCTGCAGGGCGACCAGGGTGTTGGCCAGCGCCTGCCCGTAGGTGTCGTGGAAGTGCACCGCCAGGGCGTCCATGCCAACCCCGGCGTCGGCGAATGCACGCAGGACCGCCCGGACATGACCGGCGGTGGCCACGCCGATGGTGTCGCCCAGCGACAGCTGGTGACAGCCCATGTCCAGCAGGCGCCGGCCGGCCGTGACGACCCGCGCCGGGTCCACGTCGCCCTCCCACTGGTCACCGAAGCACATCGACAGGTAGCCCCGGACCCGCATGCCCGCGTCGGCCGCACGGTCCATGACGGGCGCGAACATGTCGAACTGCTCGTCGTAGGACCGGTTCAGGTTCTTCTGCGCGAACGCCTCGGTGGCGGACCCGAAGATCGCGATGTCGGTGACGCCGCACTCCACCGCCCGGTCCATGCCGCGCTCGTTGGGGACCAGCACGGGAAGGCTGACGCCCTCGGCCGGGCCGATGGTCGACAGCAGCTCGGCGGCGTCGGCCAGCTGCGGGACCCAGCGCGGGTGGACGAACGAGGTGGCCTCGACGATGGTGTGGCCGGCCGCCACCAGGCGGTCGATGAACTCGGCCTTCACGGCGGTCGGGACGACGGTGGACTCGTTCTGCAGCCCGTCGCGGGGACCGACCTCCCAGATCGTGACCCGCTCGGGCAGGTCCCCGGCCGGGTCGGGCAGGTGTTGTGGCGTGCGCATCAGGCGTCCGACTCCTCGGCCGGCGTGACCTCGACCAGCGCCGCCTCCATCCCGACCTGCTCGCCCGGTGCGACGTGGACGGCGCTGACCGTCCCGTCGAACGGCGCGACCAGGGGGTGCTCCATCTTCATGGCCTCGACGACGACGAGGGTCTGTCCCGCCGTCACCTCCTGCCCCACCGTCGCCGACAGCGCCGCGACGGCGCCGGGCATCGGCGAGACCAGGGTGCCGCTGGAGGAGGCACCGCCGCCGCTGCGCGACGCCGCTGCCAGGTCCTCCTCGCGCAGCAGCCAGGCGCTGCCCCCGCGGCCGATCCACACCTCGTCCTCGGTCATGTCCACCGTGTAGGTGGCGCGGCCCGCGGGCAGCTCGACCGTGAGCGTCGAGCCCTGCAGGTCAACCCGCGCCGCCTGCACCTCACCGTCGGCGACGACGACCTGGTCACCCCCGTCGGGCCCCACGCGCACGCGCGTGTCCACGCCGTCGCCGCCGCCCGGCGGACGCAGACGCCAGCGGGTCCAGCCCGGCTCGCCCAGCCGCCAGCCGCCGGGGACGTCGAAGGGGCTGTGGTCGGTCGGCAGCAGCGCACGTCGTCGGGCGATCGTGGCCAGCGCGACGGCCGCCAGCACGTCCTCAGGCACCTCGGCCCCCGGCGGCTCCATCTCGCCGATCAGCCCGGTGTGCATCGCGCCCGACCGGACCTCCTCGAGCTGCAGCAGGGACCGCAGGAACGCCACGTTGCTGGGGAACCCGAACAGCGCGGTGTCCGCCAGCGCGCGGTCCAGCCGGGCCAGCGCCTCGGTCCGGTCGCTGCCGTACGCGACGACCTTGGCCACCATCGGGTCGTAGTCGGCCGTGACGACCGACCCGGCGGCCACACCGGCGTCGACGCGCACGTCGGCCGGGTGGTCGAAGCGGACGATGCGGCCGCCGGTCGGCAGGAACCCGCGAGCGGGGTCCTCGGCGTACACCCGTGCCTCGACGGCGTGGCCCGACGGCACCAGGTCGTCCTGGGTCAGGCCCAGCGGCTCGCCGGCCGCGACGCGGACCTGCGCCTCGACCAGGTCGATGCCGTAGACCTCCTCGGTGACGGGGTGCTCGACCTGCAGACGCGTGTTCATCTCGAGGAAGAAGAACTCCTGGGCGTCGGCGTCGGTGATGAACTCCACCGTGCCGGCCCCGACGTAGCCGACCTGCCGGGCGATGGCGACTGCCGCCTCGCCCATGGCCCGCCGGGTCGCCTCGTCCAGCGCCGGGGAGGGGCACTCCTCGATGACCTTTTGGTGCCGCCGCTGCAGCGAGCACTCGCGCTCGCCGACCCACAGGGTCGTGCCGTGGGTGTCGGCCAGCACCTGGATCTCGATGTGACGGGGACGGGTGACGAAGCGCTCCAGCATCAGCGTGTCGTCGCCGAAGCCGCCCTTCGCCTCGCGCCGTGCCGCAGCGATCGCGTCCAGCAGGTCCGCGGGGTCGTGGACCACGCGCATGCCCTTGCCCCCACCGCCGGCGGACGCCTTCACCATCAACGGGTAGCCGACGTCGGGCGCGGCGGCGACCAGGTCGTCGTCGGACATGCCGGGACGGTGGACGCCCGGCACGACGGGGGCGCCCGCCTCGATCGCCAGGTCCTTCGCGCTGATCTTGTCGCCCATCGACTCGATGGCACCCAGCGGTGGGCCGATGAAGGTGATGCCGGCCTCGTCCAGGGCGCGGGCGAACGCGGCGTTCTCGGAGAGGAAGCCGTAGCCCGGGTGCACGGCCTGGGCACCGGTGTCGCGGCAGGCCTGGATGATCCGGTCGGCGCGCAGGTAGGACTCGCTGGCCGCGGCCGGCCCGATGACGACGGCCTCGTCGGCCATGCGGACGTGGACCGCGTCGCGGTCGACCTCGGAGCACACGGCGACGGCCCGGATGCCCATCGAGTGGAGGGTCCGGATGATGCGGACGGCGATCTCGCCGCGGTTGGCGACCAGGACGGTGTCGAACACGGGGGCTACCTGTCGGTTGGGGTGGGTCGGGGCTCTTGCTCGGGCTGGGCGTCGGGGCTGGTGCCGGGCACCCAGGATGCCGGACGCTTCTGCAGGAACGCCTGCATCCCCTCCTGCCCCTCGGCCCCGGCGCGCAGGCCGGCGATCAGGCCGGGGGTGATCCGCGTGGCCTCGTCCAGCGGCGCGAGCGCCAGGTCGGGGGTGCGCTTGGCGACCGCGATGGCCTGCGGCCCGGCCTTCAGGCACCGGCGGACGGTGGCGTCGACCGCCGCGTCCAGCGCCTGGACGTCGGCGACCACCTGGTGGACCAGGCCGATGCGCAGCGCACGCTCGGTGTCGAACAGCTCGCCGGTGACGAACAGCGCCCGGCTGTGCGACACCCCGATCTTGCGGACGACGTAGGGCGAGATGACGGCGGGCGCGAGGCCCAGCACGACCTCGGTCAGGCCGAACAGCGCCGGCTGGACGGCGATCACGATGTCGCACACGGCCGACAGCCCGGTCCCACCGGCGATGGCGTGACCGTTGACCCGGCCGATCAGCGGCTTGGGCAGGTCGTACAGCGCGCGGAACATCGCGTTCATGCGCACCGCGTCGGCCTCGTTCTCCTCCCGGGAGTAGGCCGCCATGCCCCGCATCCAGTTCAGGTCGCCACCGGCGCTGAACACCTCACCGGCCCCGGTCAGGACGACCACACGCACCGCCGGGTCCTCACCCAGGCGCCGTGCGGTCTCCGTCAGCTCCAGGATCAGCTGGTCGTCGAAGGCGTTGCGCACCTCGGGGCGGTCCATCGTGACGGTCGCCACCCCGTGGCCGTCCACGGACACGTGCAGCGTCCGCAGGTCCTCGTCGGGTCCGGTGTGGTCTGCAGGCTCCATAGGTCTGGCAGCGTAGACATACGATCACGGTGATGTACCCACCGGATGGTCGGACGGGGCACCCCGTGCCCGACGATGAGCCGACGACGGGAAGGCCCGCGATGCAGATCGTCCTCACCTCGACCCTCTCCGCCACCATGACGGCTGGCGCCTTCTACCTGCTGTGGCGCTTCGTCCTGGTCCCCGAGCTGGAGGCCCGGGCACGCGAGCTGGGCCGCCAGATGGCGGAGGAGGCCACCGCCCGGGCCGTCGCTGACCTGACCGAGGCCGGCGAGGCCCTGGTGCCGCAGTTCCGGCAGGCCGTCCGCGACGGCATCCAGGACGCGGTGCTGTCCCCGCCCACGGAACGGCTGGGCCAGACCGCCAGGGGCGTGACCAGCGCCGGCGTGAACGTCGTGGAGTCCAGCCTGCGGCGCATCTTCGGCACCCAGCCGCCGCGCCCGCCCGCCCCGCGCTGACCCCCGCCGGCCCGTCCTGCGCAGCGACGTGCACACATCCGGGCGGGGGACAGCAGCGGGCCCCGCCGGCCGGGAAGGCTGACGGGGCCCGGGTTCCGACCACCCCTGGACGGACCGGGGATGTCCAGCGGGGGCGGGAGGGGTGGGCTAGCCGACGTGGTCCACGGTGTCCTCCGCCGACCACCGGTCCTGCGGGACCATGTCGCGGGCCTGCTGGGCCCGGGAGGGGCGCGGTGCGGACGAGGACGACGTGGCCGGGGCGGGCCCGCCGTCGACCAGACGGTTCAGCGAGGTCGAGACGTCCCGCAGGGTGTCCGCCGCGGTCCGGGTGGTGTCGGCCAGGTGGCTGGACTCCTGCGCGGACGAGGCGACCTCGCGGATCGAGCTGGTGATGGCGTTGGCCTGGTCGGTGACGTAGCTGACGGTCCGGCTGATCTCGTTGGTGGTGATGGACTGCTCCTCCACGGAGGAGGCGACGGAGGACTGCAGCTCGTTGACCTTCTCGATGGTCGAGTGGATGCCGCCGATGGCGGTCCCGACCTCGCGGGAGTCGTCCTGGATCCGGGCGATCAGCGCACGGATCTCACCGGTGGCCGACGCCGTCTCGTTGGCGAGGTCCTTCACCTCGCTGGCCACCACGGCGAAGCCCTTGCCCGCCTCGCCGGCCCGGGCGGCCTCGATCGTGGCGTTGAGGGCCAGCAGGTTGGTCTGCTCGGCGATGGCGGTGACGACCTCGGCGACCTTGCCGATCTGGGCCGAGGACTCGTCCAGCACGTTGACGCGGGCCAGGGCGTCGTTGACCAGCCCGACGCTGTCGGTCGAGATGCCGGTGACCTCGGCGGTCGAGCGGGCGATCTCGGAGATCGAGACCCCCATCTCCTCGGTCGCGGCCGCCAGGCTCTGCATGTGGTTCATCAGCTCCTCCGAGCCAGCAGCGCTGTCCTGCGCCAGCTCGGAGGTGCGCACCGCGGTGGTCGCCATGGCGTCGCTGACGTCGACCAGGCTGCCGGTGGCGGTGCGGACCGCCTCGCTGTCCCGGGCGACACGGGTGGACACGGCGTTGCCCAGCCGCCATGCGGCCAGCACACCCAGGCCGGTCAGCACGCTGATGATCACGATGATCTGACGCAGCCCGGCAGCACGGTTGGCCTCGACCGTCGGGGCCAGCGCGGCGATCTCCGGCTCGTAGATCGTCTCCTCGATCTCGTCCAGGTGGCTGCGCATCACCTCGAACGCCTCGTTGGACTGCTCGAAGGCCGCCTCGGCCGTGGCCAGGTCGGGCGCCGTCATGACCAGCTCGATGGTGGCCAGCCAGGCCTGGCGGTCGGCCAGGTACGTCTGGCCCTTCGCCTCCTCGCCCTCGGCCCCGATCTGGTGGGTCTGGTACTCCTCGAAACGTGTCAGGGTCTGCTCGGCGTTCTCCTCGAACATCTCCAGCCACTTCGCTCGCACCTCCTCGGGCTCGCCGGTCAACGCCGCGACCTGCGACAGCGCCAGCTGGGCCTGGTAGGCGTCGCGGTCGGTGTTGGCCAGCAGCGCCGAGGCGGGGGCGGTGTTCTCGGCCACGAAGCGGAAGTCCGCGCGCGTCGCATCACCCGCGGACTGGGCGAAGTAGACGCCGACCAGACCGCCGAAGATCAGGAACGCACACACGGTCCACAGCTGGACCTTGAGCGACTTGCCGTTCCAGAGCGTGGACAGTGCGTTCATGGTGAGGGTTCCGTTCCGTCGGAGGTGGATTTGTCGCCCATGGGCTGTTCGCACCTCAGATCGGCCACACCTATGTGTGCCTTAGCACATGTGCCCGCCGGTTCACATCCGGAAGACGCCGTAGGCGGGGTCCTCGACCGGTGCGTTGGCGCAGGCGGCCAGGGCGAGCCCCAGCGTCATGCGCGTGTCGGCCGGGTCGATGACCCCGTCGTCCCACAGCCGGGCGGTGGAGTAGTAGGGGTGCCCCTGGTCCTCGTACTGGCTGCGGATGGGGTCCTTGAAGGCCTCCTCGGCCTCGGCCGGCCACTCCTCACCGGTGGCCTCGGCCCGGTCACGCCGGATCGTGGCCAGCACCGTCGCGGCCTGCTCGCCACCCATCACGCTGATCCGCGCGTTGGGCCACATCCACAGGAACCGCGGGCTGTAGGCCCGGCCGGACATCCCGTAGTTGCCCGCCCCGAACGACCCGCCGACGATCACGGTCAGCTTCGGCACCGAGGCCGTCGACACCGCCGTCACCATCTTCGCGCCGTCCTTGGCGATCCCGCCGGCCTCGTAGTCCCGACCGACCATGAAGCCCGAGATGTTCTGCAGGAACACCAGCGGGGTCTTCCGGCGGTCGCACAGCTCGATGAAGTGCGCGCCCTTCAACGCCGACTCGCGGAACAGGATCCCGTTGTTGGCGATGATCCCGACGGGGTGGCCCATGATGTGGGCGAAGCCCGTCACCAGGGTCGTGCCGTACAGCTGCTTGAACTCCTGGAACCGGCTGCCGTCCACGATCCGCGCGATGACCTCGCGGGCGTCGTAGGGCGTCCGCGTGTCCGGCGGCACCACGCCGTAGAGGGTCTGCGGGTCGATGGCCGGGGGCTCCGGGGTCGTCGTGGCCCACGGCGTCGGGGCCTTCGGTCCGAAGGACGCCACGATCTGGCGGACGATCTGGACCGCGTGGGCGTCGTCCTCGGCCAGGTGGTCGGTCACGCCGGAGGTGCGGCTGTGCAGGTCCCCACCGCCCAGGTCCTCGGCGGTCACGACCTCGCCGGTGGCGGCCTTCACCAGCGGCGGCCCGCCCAGGAAGATGGTGCCCTGGTTGCGGACGATCACGGTCTCGTCGCTCATCGCGGGCACGTAGGCACCACCGGCGGTGCAGGACCCCATGACCGCGGCGATCTGGGGGATGCCGCGCTTGGAGAGGTTGGCCTGGTTGTAGAAGATGCGCCCGAAGTGCTCGCGGTCGGGGAACACCTCGTCCTGCTTGGGCAGGAACGCGCCGCCCGAGTCGACCAGGTAGATGCACGGCAGGTTGTTCTGCAGCGCCACCTCCTGGGCCCGCAGGTGCTTCTTGACCGTCATCGGGTAGTAGGTCCCGCCCTTGACGGTCGCGTCGTTGGCGACGATGACGCACTCGCGGCCGCTGACCCGGCCGACCCCGGTGATGATGCCGGCGCTGGGCGCGTCGCCGTCGTACAGCCCGTGGGCCGCCATCGGTGACAGCTCCAGGAACGGGCTGAGGGGGTCCAGCAGCGCGTCCACCCGGTCGCGGGGCAGCAGCTTGCCGCGCTCGGTGTGGCGGGTGCGGGCCTTCTCACCTCCACCGTCGCGGACCCGCGCCAGCTGGCTGCGGAGGTCGCCGACCAGGTCGGTGTGGGCCTGCGTCCACGCGGCGGCGGTGTCGCTGCCGGGGCTGTGGGCCGTGGTGAGCTTCGGGTACGGGGTGGTCATGTCGCTGGCCAGTGGTCGGGGTCAGTCGAGCCGGTGGGCCCAGGTGGCGCCGCATGTGTCGCAGGCGAGCACCGTCACCTCGTCGCTGACGTCCTCGGCGACACGGGTCGTGGTCGCCGCGCACGTCGGGCATGGGGGCAGGGGGGCAGGCAGCTCGGTCATGGCCGCGGCAGCGTACCGCTACCGCACCGCAGGTCGTTGCCCCGGGGGACGGACCGGGGCAGGCTTGCCGGACCTGATGCGACACCTACCCGTCCTGCGGACCTGTGTACTGCTGCTGGTGCTGGCACTCAGCGCCTGCACGACCGCCGTCGCGCCGGTGCAGGTGGCCGGCGACCGGCCGCCGCCGAAGGTGACCGCGACCCCGACCCCACCCGTGCCGGACGACGAGGCGCCTCTGCCCCAGGCCGCGCCCTTCACCGTCGGGGTCACCCAGGTACGGGTGACGGGGGTCAACAACGCCGTGCTGTTCGGCGGCGCCGAGACGCCGGCGGATGCGGCCGCAGCGAACCAGGCCGTCGACCTGGCGGCGGCGTCGCTGGGGCGCTACCTGAACGCCCAGCTGGTCGACCGCGCGACGATGTTCTCCGACGCCGGCACGGCCACGCTGGTGGACCCGGCGACGTTGGACGAGCAGACCCGCAGTGCCCTGGGGACGCTGGACCGCTCGCGGGTGCTGGGCACGGTCAGCGGCAGCGCCACCGCCATCGCCGACGTGCTGATCGACGGCACGACCGTCGAGGCGGTGACCCTGACCTACACAGCCGACGCCGAGCTGGTGCTGGTCGGTGCCCGCGGCCCGCTGACCCAGTCAGGCACCATCACGTTCACACCGCTGCAGGGACAGCTGACCCCCGTGTCGTGGCGCCCCGTCACCACCTTCGGCGGCGACCTCGAGGCGGCGCTGTCGTGAGGGGAACGGGCATGGGTGGGAGGCTCGCCCGCCGTGTCGCGGGGGTGGTCGTCGGCGCGGCGGCCACGGTCCTGGTGCTCGGTCTGGCCGTCGCGCTGGCGGTCACCGGGCTGGTCCGCAGCGGGGAGTACCGGCGCGGCTACGCCAGCGACGACCTACTGGTCGTGCTGGCGATCGGCAGCGACATCGGTCCGCCCTACCGCCCTGGCAACCCCGCCGAGGGCCGGGCCGACGGCATCCACCTGTTCGTCGTGGACACCGCCGCACGACGGATGACGGTGGTGGACCTCCCGCGGGACCTGGCCATCGGCGGGGGCAAGGTCAACGCCCATCTCGCCCGCGGCGGGCCCGAGCGGCTGGAGGCGCAGCTCGAGGCATGGAGCGGGCTGGCGATCGACTTCTACGCGATGGGGTCCTTCCAGTCCCTGACGGCGGTGGTCGAGACGCTGGGCGGCGTACAGGTGGACGTCCCGCAGCGCATGCTGGACGCCTTCAGCGGCTCGGACCTGCAACCCGGTCCCCAGGTCCTCGGACCCGTGCAGGCGCTGGCCTTCACGCGGGACCGCAAGAGCCTCGCCGACGGCGACATCGGTCGCAGCCGCAACCAGACGCGGCTGATGCTGGCCGCCATGGCCCAGGTGCGAGAGGCGTCCGTCGGCGACATGGGCATCGTGCTGCGCACTGTCGCCACGCTGCGTCAGCACACCCTGACCAACATCCCCGCAGGTGAGATGCTGCCGCTGGCCCTGACCGCGCTGTCGATCCCGCCGGACGCGATCGAGCAGGTCACGATCTCGGGGCCCTTCGACTTCATCGGGGCGGCGTCGGTGATCAGGCCGCAACCCGGGGACCTGTTCCAGCGTCTGAACCAGGGACAGGTCGGTCCGTCCCAGTGAGGTCTGCCATGCGCCACGCCCTGCTCGTCCCCGCGATCCTCCTGGTGGTGCTGGTCGCCGGGTGTGATGGCGGCGAGGACCCCTCCCCCACCACCGCAGCGACGGCGACGGCGACCCCCACCACGGTCGCCACGCCCGCGGTGACGGCGACGGAGGGCACCCCGTCACCGACCGCGTCGGCTGCCACCCCGTCGTCGACCCCTGCCGCACAGCAGGACCCCGTCGTGTTCTACATGGTGCGTGACGGCGCCGGCCGCCTGTGGGTCGAGCCCGTCACGGATGCCGACGCGACCGTCACGGACCAGGCCGTCGCGCGCGCCGCCTACACGGCCCTGCTGTCGGCGCCCGACCGGGACGGGCTGGTCAGCCTGGTCCCCGCGGGCACCACGCTGCTGGACGTGTCGGTGGCCGACGGGCTGCTGACGCTGGACCTGTCGGGCGCGGTGACGACCAACCCGGGTGCCGGCGCGGAGGCCGAGGCGGCGTTCCGGCAGGCCCTCGCATGGACGGGCGCGCAGTTCCCGACCGTCGACCGGGTCCGGCTGCTGGTGGATGGGGCCGGCGTGGAGGAGCTGTGGGGCCACGTCGACTGGTCCGCGCCCTTCGAGGCCGACCCCTTCGCCGTGTCCCCGATCGTGGTCACGTCTGCGATCGGCTCCAGCGGGGCCATCACGCTGGATGAGTCGCGGAAGATCCTGCAGGTCTACGAGCAGGGCCTCGCCG
>JBFKGB010000072.1:0-11714 GCA_041633535.1 Euzebya sp.
GGCGCTCGGTCTCGCGGATGCCCAGCACCGCCGAGGCGACGGCGCGGATGCCGTCCATCGCCACGACCAGGTCGTCGTCGGCGGGGAGCTCCTCGGGGGTCGGCCAGTCCGTCAGGTGCACCGACCGTCCGCCGGTGAGGCCACGCCAGATCTCCTCGCTGACCAGCGGCAGCAGCGGGGCCGCCAGCCGACACATGACCTCCAGGGCCGTGTGCAGGGTGTCGACGGCAGCCTGACCGTCGGTGGTCTCGGCGTTCCAGAAGCGGGTGCGCGACCGACGGACGTACCAGTTGGTGACGCTGTCCAGGGTGTCGGCGAAGGCGGCCGTGGCCCCGGCGATGTCACCGGACTCCAGGCCCTCGGTGACCTTGACCACCGCGGTGTGCACGCGGGCCAGCACGTAACGGTCCAGCAGGTCCGTCGAGTCGGTGCGCACCGTCCCCGACGTCCCGGCCGCACCCGCGTACAGCGACAGGAAGTACCAGGTGTTCCACAGCGGCAGCAGCACCTGCCGGACCGCGTCACGGATGCCCTGCTCGGTCACGATCAGGTTCCCGCCCCGCAGCACGGGCGAGGACATCAGGAACCAGCGCATCGCGTCGGCGCCATCGCGGTCGAACACCTCGCGCACGTCGGGGTAGTTCTTCAGCGACTTGCTCATCTTGCGGCCGTCGTCACCCAGCAGGATGCCGTGGGCAAGACAGGTCGTGAACGCGGGCCGGTCGAACAGCGCCGTGGCCAGGACGTGGAGGGTGTAGAACCAGCCGCGGGTCTGCCCGTTGTACTCCACGATGAAGTCGCCCGGGTAGTGGTCCTCGAACCACTCGGCGTTCTCGAAGGGGTAGTGGACCTGGGCGAAGGGCATCGAGCCGGACTCGAACCAGCAGTCGAGCACCTCGGGCACGCGGCGCATCGTCGACTGCCCCGTCGGGTCGTCGGGGTTGGGGCGGGTCAGCTCGTCGATCGCGGGGCGGTGCAGGTCGGTCAGACGCACGCCGAAGTCGGCCTCCAGCTCCGCGAGCGACCCGTAGACATCGGTGCGGGGGTGCAGCGGGTCGTCGGACTGCCAGACCGGGATGGGTGAGCCCCAGTAGCGGTTCCGGCTGATCGACCAGTCGCGGGCGCCGGCCAGCCACTGCCCGAAGGAGCCCTCCTTGATGTGCTCGGGCACCCAGGTGATCTGCTGGTTCAGCTCGACCATGCGGTCGCGGATCTTCGTGACCTCCACGAACCAGGAGGACACGGCCCGGTAGATCAGCGGGTTGTCGCAGCGCCAGCAGTGGGGGTAGGGGTGGTCGTAGGTCTCGTGACGGACCAGGACGCCGTCCTCGCGCAGCGCGCGGGTGATGGGCGTGTTGGCCTCGAAGACGTGCATGCCGGTGAAGTCGGTGACCTCGGCGGTGAACTCGCCCTTGGAGTCCACCGGCACGACCGGGACGATGCCGGCGGCGTCGGTGACGACCTTGTCCTCCTCACCGAACGCGGGGGCGATGTGGACCAGGCCGGTACCGTCCTCGGCGCTGACGTAGTCGGCGGCCAGCACCACGTGGGCGTTGGCGTGTCCCGCGAAGTAGCCGAACGGCGGGGTGTAGCCGCGGCCCAGCAGGTCGGTACCCCTCAGCTCACGCAGGACCGTCGGCTCCTCGCCCAGCTCGCGGGCGTAGCGCCCGACCGCCGCGGCCGCCAGGACCAGCTTCTGGCCGGCGAACTCGCCCTCCGTCGGCTCGACCAGCACGTAGTCCAGCTCGGGGTGCACGGCGGCGGCCAGGTTGGAGGGCAGGGTCCAGGGCGTCGTCGTCCAGATCAGGGCGAGCGCCCCGTCCAGGGCGTCCCCCATCTGCGCCAGACGCAGCCCGACGGTCACGGCGGGGTCCTGCCGCTGCCGGTAGACGTCGTCCATGCGCGTCTCGGTGTTGGACAGCGGGGTCTCACAGCGCCAGCAGTACGCCAGGACACGGAAGCCCTCGTACACCAGACCCTTGTCGTGCAGGGTCTTGAACGCCCACATCACCGACTCCATGTAGTCGAGGTCGAGGGTCTTGTAGTCGCCCTCGAAGTCGACCCAGCGGGCCTGGCGGGTGACGTAGTCCTCCCACTCGTCGGTGTAGCGCAGGACCGACGTGCGGCAGGCGTCGTTGAAGACGTCGATGCCCATGTCGTCGATCTCGGACTTGTGGGCGATCCCCAGCTGCTTCTCGGCCTCGACCTCGGCGGGCAGGCCGTGGCAGTCCCAGCCGAAGCGGCGCTCGACGCGGCGTCCCTGCATGGTGCGGAACCGCGGGACGACGTCCTTGACGTAGCCGGTCAGCAGATGACCGTAGTGCGGCAGGCCGTTGGCGAACGGGGGACCGTCGTAGAAGACGTACTCGTTGGCGCCCTTCTCCCCCGCGTCACGCGCCTCGACGGACGCCTCGAAGGTCTCGTCGTCGGCCCAGTAGCGCAGCACCGACGTCTCGATGTCGGGGAAGGACGGGGCGGAGGGGACGGCGCCACCGTGGCGGGGGTAGGAGGTCATCGTGGGTTCCTGGAGACGGGGGTGAGTGCGTTGCTCCGAGGACGAGGACCCTGTGGGGGCCACCGCGGTACCACCTCGCTTGCCGCCGTGTGCTGCGGCCACTTCATGACGGCTGTGACGGGCCTTCCCGACCGGGTCTAGTTGGCCCGAGGGCCGTTCTTCCGGTGGCTCCCCGGTGATGGCCGGATCAGCGCCTGTCCGTGAACTGTAGCCGGGCCGTCAAGGTCGGATCCACGTCCGCACAGCCATGTCCTCACTGTCTGAACCTGTACGGATCCGGAGGGTCGAACGGCTGTCCGGCGCCCGCCGGATCGTCAGTGTCCGCGCACAGGAGCGACCGATCCGGGGCCCACACATGCCCGATGGGCCACTGAACGTCCGTCACAGACGGGTCCGGAGGGCAGGGACGTCCCCTGGCTACCGTTCCACTCGCTATGGATAACATTTGCAAGCGGTCTGAGAGCTGGCGCACGCAGTTCGTGCTCCTCGCGATCACGCTGGCCATGACGCTCGGCGTCCAGCTGGCCCCCGCCACCCCCGCCCACGCTTCCACCCCTCCCCCGCAGAACCCCGGCTGCGAGACCTACGGCTGCCTCTACGAGCACTGCCAGGGTCACTACGGCCGCGGCGGTTCCGGTGGTGAGCAGTGCCGCTACGGCGTCGCCTACGAGCGGCTGCCCGATGGCCCTGACAACCGTCGCTTCGTGAAGGTCCTGTGGCCCGGCCACTACGATCCGGCCCGCCGCGACATGTGGGACCAGGTCGCCTACTGCGAGTCCACCTGGCGCTGGCACTACGACGGCCCATCCGGCTTCGACGGCGGCGTGCAGTTCACCGCGTCGACGTGGAAGGCCTTCGGCGGGCACGAGTACGCCGCCTACGCCCACCAGGCCACCCCCGAGCAGCAGATCGACATCGCCGAGCGCGTCGCCTTCTACGGCCACGGCTCCAACCCGCCGCAGGGTCGCGGCGCATGGCCACACTGCGGCCACTACCTGACCGCACCCTGACCCACACCCTTCCCTGATGACGGCCGCCCCACCTGGGGCGGCCGTCGTCGTGTCCGGGGAAGGGGTCCCGTCCCAGGGGGGCCGTAGGACCCTTCCACAGCAGCGGCTGCCGCGTGCACGCTCACCCGAGCGACAAGGACGAGGAGCCAACCATGCAGGTCCGCTACTTCATGACCCCCGATCCCGTGACCATCGAGTCGCAGGAGCTCATCGACGACGCCCGTCGGCTGATGGACGAGCTGAACATCCGCCACCTGCCGGTCACGCAGGACGGCGTGCTGGTCGGCGTCCTCAGCAACCGCGACGTCAACAACGCCTCCATCCGCGTGCTGGGCCTGGAGGTCGAGCACGTCATGAGCACGCCGCCGCTGACGATCGGCCCGACGGAGGACATCGTGAAGGCGGCTCGCACCATGCTGGCCCACCGCATCAGCGGGCTGCCGGTCGTGGACGAGGACGGCGCGATCATCGGCATGATCACCACGACCAACTGCCTGATCGCAATGATCCAGATGCACCACGAGCTGGCCGCCGCGACCGCAGGGGCAGCTGCCCGCTGAGGTTGTCCACAGCCCCGGGTCGAGGCCCGGGGCGCCACCACCTATCGTCATGTCATAGCACTGGTCAAGACGTGATGACAGGAGATGGCGATGGGCAGCACCCGGTACGTTCCCGGATCGTGGATGGGGAGGGGGTGGCGACACGGCGTCCTGCTGATCTGGCTGCTGGTGCTGCTGCCGCTGCCCCAGGTCAGGCCGGCAGCCGCGGCGGACGGCGCCGACGTGGCCGTGGAGGTGTCGGTCGTCGACGACGTGGCCACGCCGCAGGTGTTCGCCGTCGCGGTCCGCAACAACGGGCCGGCCGACGCCGAGTTCACCGAGGTCGAGGTGGACGCTGGCGGGCAGACGCTGGGCCGCCACACCGCCGACCCACGACCGGGCACCCGCGACGACGGCGTGGGCTGCGTGGCCGACACCCAGCGGATCAGCTGCCAGCACGATCGGATCGGGTCAGGTGACACGATCACGTTCACCGTCGAGGTGCACGTCGAGGCAGACGCCACGCTGACGGCGGTCGTGCGGTCGGCCGGGACGCCTGACCCCAACCCGACGGTGAACAACACCGACACGGTCCTGCTGCGTCCCGCGACGGCGGACCTGGGCGTCCAGACGACCATGACGGCCACCGACGAACAGGACGCCGTGGTCATCAGCGTCGTCGTGGACCACCACGGCGGCCGGGCGGTCGAGGGGACCCTCGAGGTCACCGGTGCGCCGCTGCCGACCCCCGAGGGGTGCGGGGACGCACGGGACGGCTGGGTCTGCGCCCTCGGCACGATGCGGCCGGACCGGCGGGTCGGCGCCTCGATGGAGGTGACCCGGCCCGAGCCGGACGCGGCCCCGCTGGCGATCACCTTCACCGTCCGCACCGAGGGACTGACCGACCCGGACGCCAGCAACGACAGCGTCACGGTGACGGTCCATCCGCGCGACACGGTCCCCGGCGACGTGCGCCGGCACAGCGGGACCGAGCGCATCCGCACGGCCGTCGCGGTCAGCACCGCGGCGTTCCCCGAGGGCGCCGACACCGCCGTCCTGGCCCGCGCCGACGACTTCGCCGACGCCCTGGCCGGCGCCCCGCTGGCCGCACGGCTGGGCGGACCGATCCTGCTGACCCACGGCACCGGCCTGGACGAGGCGACCGCCGCCGAGCTGGACCGGCTGCTGCCACCGGGGGCGACCGTGCACCTGCTGGGCGGGTCGGCGGCCATCGGCCAGCGGGTTGCCGACAGCGTGGCGGCCCGGGGCCACCGCGTCCGTCGTCACGCCGGCCCCAACCGCTACGGGACCGCCGCCGTGGTCGCCGACGCCATCGGCACGCCCACCACCGTCGCCGTCGCGGACGGTGACACCTTCCCCGACGCGGTGGTCGCGGCCGCCGCGATGGCCGCACAGGGCGGGGCGCTGGTGCTGACGAGCGGCTCGCGGTTGCCCGAGGAGACGGCCGCCTGGGCCGCCCGTGCCGACTGGGCCGTGGGTCGGGCCGCCGCACAGGCGGTCCCACGCGCGACGGGTCTGGTGGGCGTCACGCCAGCCGAGACCAGCGTGGTCGTCGCCGCCACCCTCTTCCAGGAACCGACGACGGTGGGCATCGCCACGACGGCGGCGTTCCCCGACGCCCTCGCCGGTGGCCCGCTGACCGCACGTGCAGGGGCCCCGCTGCTGCTGACCGACGGCGACCGCCTGGACCATCCGGTGGCCGACTACCTGGCCGACCACACCTCGATCACCACGGCCCACCTGTTCGGCGGGGTCAGCGCCCTGTCCTCCCGGGTCGAGGAGGAGGTCAGGGCGCTGCTGTCCCGCTAGCGCAGGTCGTCCACCACCTGCGCGCTGACGGCGGCCGGCCCGCCCGCGACCAGCAGGGTCGACAGGCCCAGACGACCGATCAGGCCGGCCGCGGGCGAGGTCGCGCCCGGGTCGGCCAGCACCACGCCCGTGCCCAGACGTCCTGCGGCAGCCCCTGCCGCCAGGGCGTCGGGGAACGTCGCACCGCTGGCGACCCACAGCGCGCGGGGCGACAGGCCGCGGGCCAGTCCCGCCTCGACCAACGCGACGGCGGTGGCATACCGCGAGTTCCCGGCGGCACGCACCACGGTGCCCGCCACCACGTCGGCGGTGTCGACCACGTCGTCGGGGACCGCCGACGGACCGCCGGCGACGATGACCTCGGTCCGGCCCTCGAGGGCGGCGAGCGCCCCCTCCGGCAGGTTCCCGCCGACCGTCAGCAGCACGGGGGCGCCCAGCGACGCGGCGACACCTGCTGCCGCGACGGCGTCGGCGAAGGACTCGCCGTCGGCCAGGAAGGCCAGGGGTGAGTCGCCCAGCCGCTCGGCCACGGCCGCGGCCGTCCGGACGCGGTCGGACCCGGCGATCCGGTCGGTGGTCAGGCCGGCCGCCTGCAGCTGCTGCTCGACGGCGGCGGACAGGGCTGCGGTGCCTCCCAGCAGGATGACCTCACGGGCACCCAGCCGGTCGACCTCGGCCAGCACACGGGCGTCGACCGTCGCGGCGTCGGTCAGCAGCAGCGGCGCGCCCAGGGAGGCCGCCAGTGGCGCACCCGACAGGGCGTCGGGGAAGTTGCCTGCAGCGGCCAGCACGACGGTGTCGGCCAGCGCGGTGGTGCGTCGCGAGACCTGCACGGCGGTGCCGACCCGGTCGCCGGCGGCGACACGGTCGGTCCGCAGCGCCGGTGTGGCGGTGACGTCGCTGCTGAACGCGGGGTCCAGGGCCAGGGAGTCGTCGGTCAGCACGTCGACGGGCTCCCCGCCGGTGATCTGGTAGGCGCGGTACCCCGGGTCGGCCAGCTGCTCGGCCTCGGTGAAGGCCCAGTCGACCCAGCGCTCGGCGCTCCACAGCCGTGTCTGGTCCGTGGCGTGCGGCGAGGTGGGGTCCGCCGCGTTGCCGTAGGTCAGGATCGTGGCCGCGTCGACGCCCTCGTCGGTGAAGGCGACCGCCTGGATGTGGGAGGAGCCGTAGGCCAGCGGGTAGCGGCTGTCCACGCCCTCACGCAGACCACGGACGGACACGACGTTGGCGTTGCCGGTGCCGGCCTCGCCACCGTGGATCGGGATGCCGCCCGACAGGGCCCCGTCGTCACCCGCCCGCTGTACCTCGCCCAGCGGGGTGTCCAGCGGGATCCCCGCCTGGTCCAGCTCGGCGACGGCGTCCACCAGCGCCTGCTGCACGTCGGCGCTGCCCTCGTCCAGGTCACGCGGCGTGGTCACCGGTGCGTCAGCGTCGAACCCCACCTCCCAGCGGTCAGCGGACGTGCGACGCCAGAACTCACGGAACAGCACCGTGCCGACGCTGTCGACGTCGGACCGGCCGTCCCACGTGGCCAGCACGTCGCAGGCCTCCTGGCGCACCCCTGATGCGGCGCACATCGTGTCCAGGTCTCCACCCTCACGGGCGACCTCGACACCGAAGACGCGGTTGTCCACCTGGATGGCCTGCAGCTGCTCGTGGGTGAACAGGTCCTGCCCGCCCATGCCGTCGCTGCCGTCCAGACGGTCCAGGACGTAGCGGTAGACCATCCTGGTCCGCAGCGTGCGCTCGCACTCCTCGCAGCCGATGATCCGGCTGAAGCCCTCCAGCGGCTCGGCGGGGTTGGGCAGCCAGTAGCTGTCGTTGGCGTTGACGACCCAGTCGCTGCGGGTGGTGTCGGGCAGGTTGCCCGGCCCGAAGATGCCGGGACGGGGTGCGTCGGCGTCGGTTCCCCAGGCACAGGTCGTGGCGGCACGGGTGCCGTCCAGGCCCGGCAGGCCGGCCAGCTCGAACAGGATCTGCCCGGCCGGGGTGGCGCACTGCTGCACCTTGGCGTCGGTGACGTGCGGCACGACGGAGTTGTCGGCGTACAGGGCGTTGCCGTCCCGGTCGGCGGCCATGGTGTTGACCCACGGGATGCCGGCGGTGCGGTCCTGTGCGGCGGCCAGGGCGGCGGTCGAGTCGGCCTCGCCCATCTGCAGGAACGCGTCCAGGGTCTGCAGGTGCTCGCCGTTGGCGTCACGCAGGGCCCAGACGGATGCCAGGGACCAGCCCAGGAAGACGCTGGGGGCGTCGAGGACGAAACCCTCGTCGGTCAGGTAGACGTCCTCGGCGACCGCGGCGAGGGTGCCGTCCTCCTGCAGGACGTCGATCATGACCTCCTGCCGCACCAGCTCCTTCGGTCCGGTCGCGGTCAGGTAGGTGGTCGGCGAGCCCGGCACCAGCCGGTACTCGTAGGGCGTGAAGCGGTAGCCGGTCGAGACGGTGTGGGTCCAGGCGACGTCGGCGTTCCAGCCGATGTTGATGACCGGCGAGCCGTGCAGCGACGCCCCCGCGACGTCGTAGACGCCGGGGATGGTCAGCTGGGCCTGGTGGAAGCGGTAGCGGCTGGTCCACGGGAAGTGCGGGTTGCCCAGCACCATCCCGCGGCCGGTCGTCGTGACGTCGCGGCCCAGCGCCGTGCCGTTCGATCCGAAGGGGGCCTGCGGGTCCTTGCCCAGCCCGGCCAGCAGCGCGTCGGTGTCGACCTGCGCCAGCTGCTGCGGTGTCAGGGACGCCACGTCCAGGGTCTGACCGGGCGGCAGCGGGGGCAGGCCCAGGACTGCAGGGTCGACCGGGGTGCCCGGGTCGGTCGCGGTCGGCGGCGTGGCGTCGGCGATCTGGGGGACGAACACGCCGGCCGAGGCCAGCAGGTTGGCCAGGTAGACGCCGTACCACAGGTCCAGCGCGGTGGCCGGGCGCACCCACTCGGCGCCGGCGCACGCCGGGTCGGTGATGCCGTCGGGTCCGCCGACGTCGGCCAGCCGGCGGTTGACGCCCTGGACGTAGCCCTCGACCAGGGCCTTCGCCCGGTCCGAGGGGCCGGCCACCGGGTCCGCCAGCAGCGCCTCGACGACACCGCGGTCGCGCAGCGAGGTGACCACCGTGTCGACCTGCAGGTTGGTCGCGTTCAGGGTCACCTGGTCGTCGTACATGGCGTCGGGGCCCAGGAAGCGCGAGCGCTCACCCTGCCCGGCCAGGACCGTGTCGGCCAGCACGCACATCGAGTCCTCGGCGGTGGCGTAGCCGTGGCCGTAGCCCAGCGAGGTCCAGTCGCGAGCGACGACGTGGGGGATGCCGAAGGAGGTCCGACGGATCACCGCGTCCGGGACGCCGTCGGCAGGGGCCAGTGGTGCACCGTCACCGTCGGCCGTCTGGCCCACGACGATCTCCTCGAGCTCGATCGTCTGGGCGTCAGCGGGGTGGGGGACGACCCCCAGCAGGGCGACCAGCAGGGTGAGGACGACAGCAGCGCTGACGTGGCGGGGTATGGCGACGGACACGACGGGACCTCCTGTGCCGGCGCGCGTGGCGCGCGGTCGCGCCACCGGCTTCGACGCCGACAGGGACTGGTTCGCCACAGAACCTGACTTCACCTCCACATCCTGTGGCCGCCGACAGGGCCGAACGGACAGGGCCGAACGAACGGTGCCATGCGGCACCGTTTCGCTTGTCCCACCCCTCCTCTACGGTGACCCGTGGTCACCCGTCAGGGGAAGGGACACAGCGAATGCAGGCACGGTCAGGCGCACGTCATCACGCACGTACCCGGACGCGGTCGGCCCTCCTGCTGGTCCCCGTGATGCTGCTGGCCACCCTGGCCCAGCCCGCCGCCCCCAGCGCCGCGCAGGGCAGCACGGTCAGCGTCGACGTGGCCGTGTCGGCCCCCAGGGATGACGCCGAGCAGTTCGCCACCGGCAAGATGGACCTGGGCAGCTCCGACCTGGAGCTGGTGCGGGACCGTGGCGGCGAGCAGACGGTGGGCATCCGGTTCGCATCCGTCCCGCTGCCGGCCGGGGCGCAGATCACCGCCGCCCACATCCAGCTGACGGTCGACGAGACCAGCAGCGAGGCCACCAACCTGGCCATCCGCGCCGAGGCCAGCGACGCTGCCGCGCCGTGGACCACGACGGCCGGCACCATCACCAGCCGCCCGACCACCGCCGCCGTCGTCGGTTGGGACCCGCCGGCGTGGACCGCCCTCGGGCAGGCGGGTGCGGCGCAGCGGACCCCCGACCTGTCCACCCTGGTGCAGCAGGTGACGGACCGGGCGGGCTGGACCTCGGGCAACCCGATCGCCTTCGTCATCACCGGCACGGGCAAGCGCACGGCCGTCTCGTTCAACGGGGACCCGGCCGGCGCACCACGCCTGCACGTGGAGTACCGGACCGACGGCCCGGCGGAGGAGCCGACCGGTGTGGTGCAGCGACGGATCACCGACGTCGCCGACGATGCCGAGGAGGCCGCCTGGGGGACCGTCGACCTGGTCAGCACCGACCTGGAGCTGGTCCAGGAGGCCTCGGTCCAGACCGTCGGGCTGCGCTTCCCCGCGATCGACGTGCCGGCGGGCGCCACCGTCACACAGGCATGGCTGCAGCTCGCGGCCGACGAGGTCACGACCGGGCCGACCGATCTGCAGGTCCGCGCCCAGCAGGCCGACGATGCGCCCGCCTTCGTCGCACAGGCGCAGGACCTGTCCTCGCGCCCGGTGACGTCGGCGTCCACGTCCTGGGTGCCGGATCCCTGGGGTGTCGTGGGCGAGGTGGGGCCGGCCCAGCGGACCCCCGACCTGTCCGCGGTCGTGCAGGAGGTCATCAGCCGACCCGGCTGGCGCAGCGGCAACGCCCTGGCGCTGATCATCACCGGGACGGGGGAGCGCACGGCCGTGGCCGCCGACGGTGACCCGGTCCTCGCACCGCTGCTGCACGTGGAGTACGAGCTGGGCGGGGTCACGGTCACCGCCTTCGATGTCGACACGCCCGATCCCGTCGTCGGCCAGCCGGTCACCTTCGAGTGGCAGGTCGCCGACAGCTCGGGTGAGCCGGTGGCCTGCACCCTGGACGTGGACGACGACGGGACGCCCGAGCACAGCATCGCCGACTGCACCACCACGACGTCCACCACCGACGTCTACACGACCCCGGGCGAGACGACCGCCAGGCTGCGGGCGACCGGCCCCAGTGGCACCGCCGAGGCCGCCGTCCCCCTGCAGGTCAGCGCCGGGGACGGGGGCGGGAACGGCGACGAGGGGACGGTCGTGGTCGAGCGGCGCATCTCCTCGTGGACCGACGACGCCGAGGAGCTGGCCAACGGCCGGATCGACCGGTCCAGCAGCGACCTGGAGCTGGTCGTCGACTACGGGGCCAGCCAGACCGTGATCATGCGCTTCACGGACCTGCAGGTCCCGCCTGGGGCGACCGTCCAGGCCGCGTGGATCCAGCTGACCGCGAAGGAGGCGCACAGCGGCGCCACGTCGCTGGTGCTGCAGGCGCAGGCCAGCGACGACGCCCCGCCCGTCGGCCTGTCGGCTGCCGAGATCACCGGCCGCCCGCGCGGTACCGCCTCGGTCGCCTGGCAGCCCGAGGCGTGGCCGACGGTGGGGGCGGCAGGCCCGGCCCAGCGGACCCCTGACCTGCGCGCGCTCGTGCAGGAGGTCGTGGACCGTGGTGGCTGGTCCGCCGGCGGCGCCATGGCGGTGATCGTGACCGGGACCGGCAAGCGCACGGCCGTCTCCTTCGACAAGACCCCGGATGCCGCACCCCTGCTGCACGTCGAGTACACGACCGGGTCCACGACGCCCCCGCCTCCCCCACCGCCGCCGCC
>JBFKGB010000073.1:0-11681 GCA_041633535.1 Euzebya sp.
CTGTGCTGAACCCGGCTCCTGCGCCGAGGTCGGCACGCACTTGTCATGGGACATCAGCAGCGCGCGGCGCTCCTCGTCGGGCAGCTCGGCGATCGCCCGCTCGGCGGCGTCCAGGAAGCGGACGTCGGGGGCGGGCAGGTCCGGGACCAGGCCGGCCAGGGACGGAGAGGCCGGCGCGGCACCGGCCGCACGCAGCCGGTCCACGCCGAGCGTCCACACGGTCCGCCGCATCCAGCCCTCGAGGGGGCCGGCCGTCGGCGGGGACTCCCACAGCTGGGTGTAGGCGGCCAGCAGAAGGTCCTCGATGTCGTCCGCGCTGCTCATCAGGCGGCGCGCCACCGCATGGGCGGCGGGCACGGTCCGGTGGTAGGCCTCGGCGAGGGACAGGGGGTGGCGGACCTCCAGCGCGTCCAGCAGGACGCCCTCGGTGGCGCGGCGGAGGTCGAGTGCATCGCGTGGCTGTGACATCACCACCACGCTAGTCCACCGTCGGACCGATCAGGCCGATCCCACCCGTTCCTACGGGCATGGTCACCGTGGTGGCGGACGTCGTCGACGGTCAGCCAGGGTGCGAGCATGCCGGATCATTACCCTACGGGGGTGGCGAAGCAGGGTCCGTGCCGCAACAGTGGGACCGTGAACGCCAACCCGAGAAGTCGCCTGTTGACGATAGTCCTGGTCGTGCTGCTGGTGATCACCCTGTTCAGCAGCATCGGCACCGTGAGCTCGGGCAACGAGCTGACCTACTCCGAGTTCCGCACAGCCGTGATGGAGGGGGACGTCGAGACCGTCACCTTCACCGACTACGCCATCAGCGGGGAGTACCGGGAGGAGGCGGTGGTCGACGGGGTCCAGACCTTCAGCTCGCGCATCCCGCTGCCCTCGGTGGTCGGACAGGACGGCATCGAGGACTTCCTCGAGGAGAACGACGTCGCCATCGTGGCCCGTGACGGCAGCGGCGGCATCCTCGGCCTCCTGCTGCCGCTGCTGTTCCCGCTCCTCCTCTTCGGGGGGTTCATCTTCTTCCTCAGCCGTCAGGCCCGCGGCCAGATGGGCGGGCTGGGCCAGATCGGGAAGTCCCAGGCCAAGATCCACAAGACCGACCAGCCGCAGACGACGTTCGACGACATCGCCGGCTACAAGGAGGTCAAGGAGGAGATCAAGGAGGTCGTGCAGTTCCTGCGTGACCCCTCCAAGTTCCGTCAGGCGGGCGCCGAGGTGCCGAAGGGCATGCTGATGGTCGGCCCCCCGGGGACCGGCAAGACGCTGCTGGCCCGCGCCGTCGCGGGCGAGGCCGGCGTCCCCTTCATCTCCGTCACCGGCTCGGACTTCATGGAGATGTTCGTCGGTGTCGGCGCCAGCCGGGTCCGTGACCTGTTCAAGACGGCCCGCGAGAACGCCCCCTCGATCATCTTCATCGACGAGCTGGACTCGATCGGCCGCAAGCGCGGTGCCGGGCTGGGTGGCGGCCACGACGAGCGTGAGCAGACCCTCAACCAGATGCTGGGTGAGATCGACGGCTTCGAGGCCTCCACCGGCGTCGTGATCATGGCCGCGACCAACCGTCCGGACGTCCTGGACAGCGCCCTGACCCGTCCGGGCCGGTTCGACCGGCAGATCGTCGTGCCCCTCCCCACGCTGGAGGAGCGCGACATGATCCTGAAGATCCACATGCGCGGCAAGCCGATCGGCGCCGACGTGGACCCGATCACGATCGCCCGTGGTACCCCCGGCATGGCCGGTGCGGACCTGAAGAACCTGGTCAACGAGGCCGCGCTGATCGCCGTGCGCGAGGGGTCGCCCGAGATCCGGATGGCCGACTTCGAGCGTGCCCGTGAGCGCCAGACCATCGGGCGCGAGCGCTCGACGCTGCAGCTGGACGAGAAGGAGAAGGAGTCCGTCGCCTACCACGAGGGCGGGCACGCGCTGGCGGCCTTCCTCGAGGACGAGGCCGACCCGGTCTACAAGGTGACCGTGCTGCCGGTCGGGATGGCGCTGGGCGTCACCACCCAGCTGCCCGTGGACGAGCGGCACATCTACACGATGTCCTACCTGGAGGCGAAGCTGCGGGTCATGCTGGGTGGCCGTGCCGCTGAGCTGGTCGCGCTGGGCCAGCCCACCACCGGTGCCTCCAACGACCTGCTGCAGGCCACGAAGCTGGCCCGGGCGATCGTGCGTGACTACGGCATGACCGACGCCGTCGGGCCCGTCGGCTACGGCGACGACCGCCCCGTGTTCCTGGGTGAGGAGCTGGGGCGCGGCGCGGACTACTCCGACGAGTTCGCCGAGCGCATCGACGCCGAGGCGCACCGCATCCTGTCGACGAACCTGGAGCTGCTCGTCAAGCGCTTCGAGGAGCTGCGGCCGGGTCTGGACTCCATGGCGGCGCTGCTGGTGGAGAAGGAGGCGATCTCGGGCAAGGAGGCCCTGGACGCCGTGAAGCGCGGACTCCCGGAGTCCATGCACCACCACCTGACCGGGAAGGCCTCGGAGGTCCGCACCGCCAGCCAGCTGACCACCAACGGGCACCAGCCCCCCGTCGGCCTGGGCGTCCCCGCCGGTCAGCCGGTCCCGCCGGCCAACGGCAACGGCGGTGCCCGTCCCCCCGCCGGCCAGGGCACCCCGCCCCCGCCGCCCCCCGGGAACCAGCCCCAGCCCCGGTGACCCCGTCGGCTCGCGTGGAGGGGCACACCGCGTGCAGTGGGGCTGCCACGACGGGGGGCAGCCGATAGCCTCCGGGCGGTGATCGGCATCATCGGCGGCACCGGGCCGCAAGGGAAGGGTCTCGCGTACCGCCTGTCGGGCGCGGGCATCGACGTCGTCCTCGGGTCGCGCAGCGCCGAGAAGGGCGAGGCCGCTGCGGCCGAGCTGATGGCGATGGGCGGCAGCGGCACCGTGACGGGCGCCGCGAACGGCGACCTGCCGGGTCGCTGTGACCTGCTGCTGGTCGCGGTGCCGTACGAGGGCCTGGCCGACACGCTGAAGCCGCTGGCTGGGGACGTCGACGGGCAGGTCGTCATGTCGGCCGTCAACCGGCTGGGCTTCAAGGGTGGCCCCCACGCCGTCCCCGTCGAGGCAGGCTCCTCAGCCCACGAGGTCGCCGAGCTGCTGCCGGGCGCACGCGTCACGACCGCGTTCAACAACGTGTCGGCCGTCCACCTGATCGACCCGACGCACACCTTCGACGAGGACGTGCTGGTCTGCGGCGACGACGCCGAGGCGGTCGCCGCGACGACCGGGCTGGTCGACCGCATCGAGGGGCTGCGTGGCGTGGCCTCGGGTCCGCTGGTGCACGCGGCCACCATCGAGGCCATGACCGCGGTCATCATCAGCATCAACAAGGCCAACAGGATCAACGGCGGCGTCCGGATCGCCGGCCTCTGACGCCGACGGTCACAGCGCCCTCTCGCCGCCCGTACGGCCCGGGCCAGCGCCCTCTCGACCCAGCTAGCCACGTTCACCCAGGCGTCTCGCGTGCCCAGAGGGCAGGAACCGCAGGTCAGGCGCCCGCTCTGGGTCCACTCCCGACAACCCCTGGTCCGGGACTGGGTCGAGAGGGCTGCGGTCAGGGGTGAGGGGGGACGGTCCCCGTGGCGGTGAAGAACGCCGCGGCCTTCGCCATCGCCTCGTCCCACTCGGCGTCGGCGTCTGAGTCGGCGACGATGCCGCCACCGGTGCCGTACCAGGCACGGCCGTCGTGCACCACGGCGGTGCGGATGGCCACGGACAGGTCCACCAGCCCGTGCGTGACCACACCGATGGCCCCGCAGTACACCCCACGCCGCCAGGGCTCCAGCAGCCTGATGCGGTCCACCGCCATCCGCTTGGGGGCCCCGGTGACCGAGCCGCACGGGAAGAGGGCCGAGACGACGGCGTCGAAGCCGACGTCGGCGCGTATCCGTCCCTCCACCGTCGAGGTCAGGTGCCACACGGTGGGGTGGGCCTCCAGCTGCATCAGCTCGGGCACCCTGACGCTGCCGACGACGCTGATGCGACCCAGGTCGTTGCGCTCCAGGTCGACGATCATCACGTGCTCGGCGCTGTCCTTCGACGCCGTCCGCAGGTCCGTGGCCATCAGGTGGTCGGCTGCACCGTCGGGGTCGCGGCGCCGGGTCCCCTTGATCGGTCGGACCCGGGCGTGGCGTCCGTCGATGCGCAGGAACGTCTCGGGGGACACCGAGGTGATCGTGCCCCCGGGAGCGTGCAGGAACGCGGCGTGCGCGGCGCCGGCGCTCGCGCCGAACAGGTTGTAGGCAAGGGCCCGGGCCGACCGCGTCCACGGTGCCGCGACGTGCATCGTGAGGTTGATCTGGTAGCAGTCACCGGCGGCGATCCAGCGCTTCACCTGATGGACCGCATCCCGGTGCGCAGCGCGGTCCAGGGTGCTCCACGCAGGACCGTCGGGCGCCGGCGGGGTGACGGGGGAGGAGGGGCGCGGTGGCGTGCGCAGCAGCGCGTCCGCCCGGGCCAGGTCCTCCTCGGTGTCGCCGACCAGCCACCACCGGCCGTCGGGGTCCTGGCACGCCGCGAAGGTGTACCGGCCGAACCAGACCGACGGCAGCGGTGCCGGGCTGGGGCGGTCGTCGGCCGTGGGCAGGTCCACCAGCCCGGCCGACACGTCGTCGGTGACGAAGCCCACCAGCCCGCCGGTGAAGGGTGGTCCGCCGTCGGCCCCGGGCCCGGCGTCCCAGCCCAGCGCCTCGGCCGCGTCGGCGAGCCCCTGCAGCGACGTGACCTGCTCGACGGGGTCCGCGACGGCGACCTCCCAGCCGCGGACGCGCACCAGCGCACCGTGCCGCGCCGGGTCCTCGGGGACGACGGTCACCGCATGACCGTGGAGGGGGCCGTCGTAGGCGCGGATCAGGGGCATCCGCCCCACGGTAGACGGCACGCGGCCGGGTGGGGCAGCCGCCTGATCGCATGACAGGATGTGGGTGCGGCGCCGGTCCCGGCGCCAACCGGCACCGACGAGACGAGCCCCCTGTGAAGGTCTACACCAAGCGCGGCGACGACGGGACGACGGGCCTGCTGTACGGCGGTCGCGTCGACAAGGACGACCTGCGCACCAGCGCCTACGGCACCGTGGACGAGACCGTGTCAGCGCTGGGGATGGCCCGTGCCGCGCTGCCGGCGGGGGAGTGGCACGACGCGGTCCTGACGGTGCAGCGCGAGCTGTTCGTCGTGGGCGCGCAGCTGGCCACCCACGTCGACCACTGGCCCAAGCTGACCGAGGGCGTGTCGCTGACGACGCCGGCCATGGTCGAGGCGCTCGAGACCCGCATCGACGAGCTGACCGACCGCTACCCGCTGCCGCAGGAGTTCGTCGTGCCCGGCGGCTCGCAGCCCGGCGCCGCCATCGACCTGGCCCGCACCGTCTGCCGTCGCGCCGAGCGGTTCGTCGTCGGCATGCAGCGCGCCGAGCTGCTGCCCGAGGACAGCCCGCTGCGGTACCTGAACCGGCTGAGCGACTACCTGTTCGTCCTGGCCCGCGCCGTCGAGGGCGGCCAGTACACACGGACGAGGGGCTGACGTGCGGGTCGTGTCGCTGGTCCCGAGCCTGACCGACACCGTGGCCAGCCTGGGTGCGGCGTCCACCCTGGTCGGGGTGACGCGCTACTGCACCGACGGTGCCCCCGCGGACGCCGAGCGGATCGGTGGCACCAAGAACCCCGACGTCCAGCGGGTCGTCGCGCTGCGACCGGACCTGGTCCTGGCCAACACCGAGGAGAACCGTCCCGACGACCTGCAGCGGCTGCGCGACGCGGGGCTGACGGTCGAGGAGACCTACCCCCGCTCGGTCGCCCAGGCCGCCCGCATGGTCCGGCGCCTGGGCGAGGTGCTGGACCGCGCCGAGCAGGCGGCGCCGTTGGCGGACGCCATCGACGAGGCGCTGGCCGCGGTGTCATGGCCGGCGGACCGTCCCCGGGTCATGGCGCTCACGCTGGTGTGGCGCAAGCCCTGGATGGGCCTTGGCCCCCAGACCTACGCCGATGACCTGCTGTGGCAGGCGGGGTTCGCCAACGTGCTGTCGGGCTTCGAGGACCCCTACCCCACGCTGGACCCCTCGTTCGTCCTGGGGCCCGACGTGGTGCTGCTGCCCAGCGAGCCGTACGCCTTCGCCGACAGCGACCTGGAGGCGGTCGGTGGGCTCGTCGGACCGCAGGTGCCGACCCGCTTCGTCGACGGTCAGGCGCTGACGTGGCACGGGCCCCGGTCCGCTGCCGCGCTGCTGGAGCTGCACGGCCTGGCGCGGACCCTGGACGTGGAGCTGCAGACCTCGTCCTGACCCGGTGTCCGGGATCCGCCCTACAGGTGACACTTTCTGTGCCGAATCCTTACTAGGAGTAAGGGCCACGGAGCGGCGCGGAGGAACACATGGATGCAGGTCGGGTGCGGGCACAGGTCTCGGGCAGGATCACGGGAGCGGTGGCGGCGCTCCTGCTGCTTCCGCTCAGCGCAGGGGTGGTCGTCACGGCCGGACCGCACGCGGCCCCTGCAGACGTCCCCCGCTTCCCGACGGTCGGCGCCGGTCTCTCGCCGCTGCTCGACGGTCAGGACGACGGTCTGCGCCGCGTGATCGTGGCGCTGGGGCAGGCCGACGCCATGGATCCGGTCCGGGGCGTCACCGCTGCGACGGACCCCGCGACGGACCCCGGCGAGGACGCTGGCACGGCCGTGGTCGCCGTCGAGGCGGCGGGGGTGGAGCCCGTCGAGGTGCTCGAGTGGCTGAACAACCCCGAGGACGCACAGCACCTCGACGTCGAGGACCTCAGCGACGCCGACCGCCAGCTGCTGCTGGAGCTGCAGCGTCGCGGTGCTGGCGGCGCCATGTCCTCGGGCGCCGCCGGCCTGGAGCACCACCCGTCCGCCCCGGGTCCGGCCCCGGCCGCTGACACACCGGACACGGATGGTGTGCCCGTGGGCGCTGCGCTGTCGGGCGTCGCGGGCGTCGCCTCGGTCACCGCGGTCGGTGACGACCTGCTGGCGCTGGCCACGAGCCTGTCCGACGCCGAGCTCATGACCCTCCCCGGGGTCGTCGGTGTCGCCCCCGACCCGCTGCGCGGCGTGACCGGCGACAGCACGGGCGAGCAGTGGGCCCTGTCGAACACGACCACGCCGGGCGCCGACATCCGCTGGACCGAGGCGGTGCAGCGTGCCAGCGGCCAGGGCGTCGTCGTCGCCGTCGTCGACACCGGCATCGACCTGGACCACCCCGACCTGGCCGACCGCATCTGGGTCAACACCGCCGAGACCTGTGGCAACGGGCTGGACGACGACGGCAACGGCTTCGTCGACGACTGCCGCGGCTGGGACTTCGTCAACGACGACCCGACGGTCGACGACGTCGACGGCGTGAACACCCACGGCACGCACGTCGCCGCGACGATCGTCGGCGATGACGACGCCGACGGGGTGACCGGCGTCGCCCCCGACGCCCTGGTGATGCCGCTGAAGGTCTTCCACGACGGGACCACGACCAGCACCCGGGTCGCCAACGCGATCGACTACGCCGTCGCCAACGGCGCCGACGTCATCAACCTCTCCCTCGCCGGGACCGGCCAGTCGGTCGCCGAGCTCGCCGCGGTCCAGCGTGCGTCCGACGCCGGCGTGGTCCTGGTCGCGGGGATGGGCAACGACGGGCTGGACGTCACCGACGCCCCGACCTACCCGGCCGCCTACGACGTCGCCACCATGATCGCCGTCGCCGCGACGGATGCGACCGACGCCCACGCGGGGTACTCCAACCACTCCGCCACGCTCGCCGACGTCCACGCGCCCGGCTCGCAGATCCTGTCCGCCGTCCCGGGCGGCGGACTGGCCTACATGAACGGCACCAGCATGGCCGCACCGCACGTCGCAGGCGCCGCGGCGCTGGTCATCCAGCGGGGGGCCAGCGGCGCGGCCGTCCGGTCGACCATCATGGCCACCGTCGAGGCCCGACCGGGCCTGCAGGATCTCAGCCGGACCGGCGGACGGCTGGACGCGGCCGCCGCGGTGGGTCTGCCCGCCCGCCAGACGGCCGACGGGGGGCTGACGGTCAGCTTCGAGTCCTTCGACGACGCCGAGCCCGAGGTGACCGACGACGCCGTCATCCGCGTCATCGGGGACCCCTCCTCGGTGACCAGCGGACAGATCAAGGTCCAGGGCCGCATCGGCACGATCCACGAGGGACAGGTGTACGGCCTGTTCGAGCTCCCGCTGATCGTCGGGCCGCGCCAGGCACGGACCAACTACGCAGCCCAGGTCGCGCTGGCCAACCTCAACGCCGCAGACGGCGGTGACCTGCGCATCCCCATCCAGTGGGCGCTGCCGGAGGGCACCTACGTCATGGTCGTCGAGCTGGTCAGCCCGTCCGACCCGTTCACCGCGCTGACCCCGCCGCAGATGATCGCCTTCACCGTCGAGGAGCGTCCTGACGCGCCGGCGCCTGAGCCCATTGCTCCGGTCGACCCGCCGGCCACCGCCGACCCGATCGACCCGTCCGCTCCGGTCGCCCCGACGGCGCCCGTCCAGACCCAGCCGATCCCGTCGACACCCGGCCCGGGTCCGGCCACGGGGGACCCGGCGCCCACCACCCCGCCCACCACGGGTGCTCCCGGCACCGGCACGCCCACCACGCCCCCGGCCACCGGGATGCCGCCGGTCGAGCAGCCCCCAGCGGGTGGTGGCACCAACGGCCGCATCGGCAACATCGGCAACGAGGCCTTCGACGACCCCGTTCCGGCACCGGCGTCTCCCGGCGGGTCAGCTTCGGCCCCCGCCCCGCCTGCGGAGACCGCCCCCCCTGCGGGCGCCGCCCCTGCTCCGCCTGCGGGCACCGCCCCGGGTCCTGCCCCCGGGCCAGGTCCTGCGCCTGCCCCGGCACCCGAGCCTGCCCCGGCACCGGCACCCGAGCCTGCCCCGGCACCGGCACCCGAGCCTGCCCCGGCACCACCGGCGAGCGAGGCGACGTCGTCGCAGCCCACGGTCGGCGAGCCCCCGGCCCCGGAGCCCGTGGGTGGCCACGTGTCACCCTCGTCCGGTCGCATGGAAGGCGGGATCCTGGCCCACGTGTCGGTGCCCGAGGGCATCCCTGCAGGTTCCTACGTCCGCTTCGGCGGCATCAACGCCCCGGTCGTCAGCCGTGAGGACACCCGCGTGATGGTGCAGGTGCCCGCCCACGCGATCGGCCTGGTCGACGTCGAGATCCTGACGCCGGCCGGCGAGGACCTGCGCATCCGCAACGCCTTCACCTACTACGACGACACCCCGGCCCCCGTCGATGTCGGCCCGATGCCGCCGCGGACCGCACTGCCCTCGCTGGACCCGATCGTGCCCGACCCGACCGCTCCGGTCGCGGGTGACCCGGTTGTGGGTGACCCAGGCGTGGGGGACCCCGCCGATCCCTCGCCCGTCGACGGCGAGTGCCGGTCGACCGCCGCCCGTGGCGACGGCAGCAGCGACGGCAACAGCGGCAACGGCAATGGCAGCAGCTGCGGTCGTGTCGGTGACGGCAACAACGGGGGTCGTGCCGGTGGTCTGCCCAGGACGCCCGGTCAGCCCAGGATCGACCCGGTCATGTTCCAGGTCGGCCGCCTGACCCTGATCGACCTCGACGGCGTCGGCCCGCTGGCCGACATCGACGGCGCCTCGGTCCTGTCGCAGGTCTGCCGCACGGCCGTCTGCCCGGGTCGCACGGTGTAGACCCGGACGCACCGGTGGCCCGCAGGATCATCCTGCGGGCCACCGTCGTCCGTGGGCTCAGTACTGGTGCTCGGGGCCGGGGTAGTCCCCGCCGGCGACCTCCGCCTGGAACGCCTTCGCCGCATCGACGATCTCGCTGCGCAGGGTCGCGTACTGCTTGACGAACCGGGGCAGGGGACCGGCGGTCATGCCCAGGAAGTCGTGGAACACCAGGACCTGTGCGTCGGTGTCGGCGCCGGCGCCGATGCCGATGGTCGGGATCCGCAACGCCTTGGTGACGGCCGTGCCCAGTGCGCTGGGTACCGCCTCCAGGACCAGCGCGAACGCGCCGGCCTCCTGCAGCGCCAGGGCGTCGGCGACCAGCTTGGCCGCCACGTCCTCATCGCGTCCCTGCACCTTGTAGCCGCCCAGCTGGTTGACGCTCTGGGGGGTCAGTCCCAGGTGGGCCATGACGGGCACGCCGGCCTCGACCAGCCGACGGGTCAGCTCGACCCTGGGTCCCTCCAGCTTCACGGCGTTGGCGCCGGCCTCCTTCAGGAAGCGCATGGCGTTGGTCATCGCCTCGTCGACGTTGCCCTGATAGGTCCCGAACGGCATGTCCCCGACGACCAGCGCCCGCTGGGCCCCACGGCGGACGGCCCGCGTGTGGTGCAGCATCTCCTCGAGCGTCACCGGGACGGTCGAGTCGTAGCCCAGCATGACCATGCCGAGGGAGTCGCCGACCAGCAGCAGGGGGACCCCGGCCTCGTCGAGGATCTGCGCGGACAGGTAGTCGTAGGCGGTCAACATCGCGAACTTCTCGCCGGCGTCCTTGAACGCCTGCAGGTCGAGGATGCTGACGGGGCGGCCCGAGGCCGTGGATGCGTGCACGCTCATGGCGGCAACTCGCTTTCTCCTGCCAGCCGGGGCGGTGTGCCCGGTCCAGCGGTGTCGTTCGACTCGTGCACCCGAGGGTACCGGGCGCAACATGGTCAACGCGAACCGTGGCGGTGGCTATTCCCCAGCGCCCAGCAGGCGTCGGACCGACGGGGACAGCCCGATGTCCGCGGACAGGTCGGGTGAGGGGACGGGGACCCCGTAGGTCGTCACCACGGGGACCACGCCCGCCCAGACGTCGCTGTCCAGGTCCGCCGGCTCGTCCACAGGTGGCCCGGTGCGGGTCTTCGCCGACGCCTCGGCCAGGGACAGCCGGGCGACGGCGGTGGCCTCCAGCTCGCGGACGGTCGGCCGGCGCAGCTCGGCGTTGCGTCCGGGCACGACGGCGTCCACGGTCGCGTCCAGCGCCGCCAGCTTCTCCTCGGGGTCGGTCACCAGCAGCGCGTCGCCGAGCACCACCACCGACCGGTGGTTGACGGAGTGGTGGAAGCCCGACCGGGCCAGGACCAGGCCGTCGATCAGGCTGACCGTGACGCTGACCGGCCAGGGCAGGCCTGCGGAGAGCCCGAGGCGGCTCCCGGAGGAGGCGTGCAGGTACAGGTGCGCACCGATCCGCACCTGCAGGGTCGGGATGACGACGGGGTGGCCGTCGTGGACGTAGGCGAGGTGACAGAACGGCGTCGCGTCGAGGATCGCATGGATGGTCGTCGCGTCGTACCGGCCCCGGCGTCGGGTGTCCCGCCTGACCCGTACCCGGTCGCTGGCCGGCGTCCCCCGATCGTCCTGGGGCTCGCTGTACCGCCGGTCCGCGCTGCGCTGGTCCATGCCCATCGAGTCTGCCGACCCCGTCAACACCAGTGATCAACATCCACCATGGTGGATGTTGATCAGACCTATCGTTCGGGGGCATGAGGATCGTGCTGCAACGTGTCCACCGTGCCGCCGTCACCGTCGACGGGGTCGTCACCGGCCGGATCGACCGGGGTCTGATGTGCCTGGTCGGTGTCGGGCACGGCTCGACGGAGGCCGACGCCCGCTGGCTGGCGGCCAAGGTCGAGGGCCTCCGGGTCTTCAGCGACGAGGACGGGCGGATGAACCTGTCCGTCACCGACGTCGGCGGC
>JBFKGB010000074.1:0-11666 GCA_041633535.1 Euzebya sp.
CAGCACCCAGCACGTCCGTCAGGCCACCCAGGGCCGCCAGGGCCTTCAGCTTCTCGGGGTCCAGACCCTGCAGCAGCGTGGCCAGCAGGTCCGGGTAGGCCCGGACGGCCCCGGTCAGGGCGCGCAGCAGCCCGGCCTCGTGCAGGGCTGCCATCAGGTCGGCGGTCTGGTCACCGACGGGATCGACCGGGGGAGGGGCAGGGGTGTGCTGGATCGGCTTCGCCATCGGTCTAGCTCCCCGGGACGGTGTAGTCGGGACGGGCCCACTTGCGCTCGACCTCGACGCCTGCCTGCGGCGTGGGAGTGCCGTAGCGGTGGTGTGTGCCCGGCAGCGGTCTGCCGCTGACGTCGCGGGGTGGTCCGCCGCGGCGTGCGGGGTCACCGGTGCGGCGTCGCCGTCCCTCCTCGACCGCGGCGGAGGACGCGCGGTCCATCCGCACCGCCAGCTCCTTGTACGCCGGCGTGTCGGTGTCGGCGTCGACGGCGTCGGAGGTGAGGACGTTGACCGGTGCGGCGTTGGACTGCATCGGCACGTACAGCTGGCCGTCGGCGACGTCCTCGGTCAGCAGCACCCGCAGGGTGATCTCGCCGCGCCGGCTGGTCAGCGTGACCCAGTCGCCGGTCGACAGCCCGCCGTGGTCCTCGGCGGTCCGCCGGTTCATCTCCACGTAGGTGTCGGGCACCGTGTGGGCCAGCCCGGCGGAGCGCATGGTCATGTTCCCCTCGTGGAAGTGCTCGAGGACACGCCCGTTGTTGCAGTGCAGGGGGTAGTCGCCACCGGCGACCTCGGAGGGCTCGCGGTAGGACAGCGGGTGCAGCCTGGCCCTGCCGGAGTCGGTGTGGAAGCCCTCGGTGTACAGCAGCGGCTGGTCGCTGCCATCGGCGGCCACCGGCCATTGCAGCGAGTCGTAGCCCTCCAGACGGTCATAGGTCACCCCGGCGAACAGCGGGGTCAGCGCCGCGGCCTCGTCCATGATCTCGCGAGGGTGGGTGTAGCCCCACTCACGGCCCATGCGCGAGGCGACCTGGGTCAGGATCCACCAGTCGGGTCGTGCGTCGCCGATCGGCTCCATGGCGGCGTGCAGCCGCTGGATGCGACGTTCGGTGTTGGTGAACGTGCCGTCCTTCTCCAGCGACGCCGCGGCCGGCAGGATCACGTCGGCGTACTCGCAGGACCGCGAGAAGAACAGCTCGTGGACCACCAGGAAGTCCACCTTCTCGAGCGCCTCCTGCACGAACGTGGCGTTGGCGTCGACCAGGCTGATCTCCTCACCGACCAGGTACATCGCCTTCACGCGGTCGTCGTGGATCGCGGCGATCATCTCGTGGTTGTTCAACCCCTTCCTGGCCGGCAGATCGCGGTCCCAGGCGGCGGCGAAGCGGGCGGCCACCTCGGGGTCGTCGACGGGCTGGTAGCCCGGGTAGAAGCTGTTGATCGACCCGAAGTCCGACGCCCCCTGCACGTTGTTGTGGCCACGCAGCGGGTAGGCGCCGGTGCCCGGCCGCCGGTAGTTCCCGGTGACCAGCAGCAGGTTGGAGATCGCCGTGGAGGTGTCGGAGCCCATGTGGTGCTGGGTGACCCCCATCGCCCACAGCGCGCAGACGGACTCGGCCTCGGCGATCAGGCGGGCGGTCGACCGCAGGGTGTCGGCATCGATGCCGGTCCGCTCGGCGGCGTACTCGATGGTGAACTCGCCGAGGGAGTCGCGGAACTCCTGGAGCCCCTCCACCCACTCCTCCAGGAAGGCCGTGTCGGCCAGCCCTTCGTCCAGGATGTAGCGGGCCATCGCCGTCAGCCAGATCAGGTCGGTGCCGGGCTCCGGTTGCAGGAAGACGTCGGCGCGGGCGGCCAGCTCGTGCCGGCGGATGTCGGCGACGACCAGGGTCTGCCCGTTCAGCTTCTGGGCCCGGCGGACCCGCGAGGCGATCACCGGGTGGCTCTCGGAGGTGTTGGTCCCGACGGTCAGCACCAGCGAGGCGCGCTCGATGTCGCTGATCGACCCGGAGTCGCCGCCGTAGCCGACGGTGCGCCACAGCCCCATGGTCGCGGGGGCCTGGCAGTAGCGGGAGCAGTTGTCGACGTTGTGGGTCCCGAGGACCTGGCGCGCCAGCTTCTGGGTCAGGTAGGACTCCTCGTTGGTGGCCTTGGACGAGCCGATGACCGCGCAGGCGTCGGGTCCGTGCTCGGCCACGATCGCGGAGAGCCGGGTGGCGACCAGGTCCAGCGCCTCCTCCCACGACGCCTCGCGGAACCGCTCGCCGTCGCGGACCAGCGGGGTGGTCAGCCGGTCACCGGCGTTGACGAAGTCCCAGCCGAACTTGCCCTTCACGCAGGTCGAGATCGCGTTGGCCGGACCCTCGTCGCGGGGCTGCACCTTCAGGATCGTCCGGCCCTTGGTCCACACGTCGAAGGAGCAGCCGACCCCGCAGTAGGTGCACACGGTCTTGGTGACGGCCGTGTCGGCGCTGCGTGCGGTGGCCTCGAGGTCCGACAGGGTGTAGAGGGGGTCCAGGCCCGTGACGGGCTCGACGGCCTTGACCAGGTCGATCGCCGGGGTGCGGACGGCGTCGGGGAGGTTGGTGAACAGCCCCGTCTGGCCCAGCATCGACCGCTCCATCAGCGCGTTGCAGGGGCAGACCGTGACGCAGTGGCCGCACGAGACGCACGAGGACTCACCGATCGGCTTCCCGCCGTCCCACAGCACGCGGGGGTCGTCGTCCTCCCACCCGATGGACAGCGTCTCGGTGACCTGCACCGTCTGGCACGCCTCGACACAGCGGCCGCACAGGATGCACTGGTCGGGGTCGTAGCGGTAGAAGGGGTTGGACAGGTCGATCTCGTAGGGCGTGGCGCGGAAGTCGACCTTCTGGGTGTGCACCCCGGCGTCCTGCACCCCCTTCTTCAGGGTGCAGTCGCCGTTGTTGTTGTCACAGACCGTGCAGTACAGGACGTGGCTGCCGAGCAGCCGCTGGCCGGCCTCCTCGCGGGCGGCGTCGGCGGCCGGGGTGGCGACACGGACGTTCATGTCGGCCGTGACGGCGGTGTCGCACGATCGGACCAGCACCCCGTCGACCTCGACCATGCAGGTGTCACAGGTGCGGACCGCACCCAGGGAGGGCTGGTAGCAGACGCCGGGCACGGCCACGCCGTCGGCCCGGTGCAGCGCCTCGATCAGCGGCTCGCCGAGGGCGGCGGTCGCCGCCACGCCGTCCACCACGACGGTGGTCGGTACCGGGGTGGGCGCGGCGGCGTCCTCGGAGAGGGGACGGAACTGAGGGTGCATGGCGGCAGCCTAGTCCGGTCATGCAGGGTCAGGGGTTGACCACCACGTCGATGGTGGTGGTGGCGATGTCGAAGCGGCTGGTCGCGACCTCGACGGTGATCTCCCACCGTCCGGGCACGCTCAGCTCGGGACCGGAGAGGACGTAGTGGCCGGGACCCGACAGGATCGGCTCGCGCACGATCGGGCCGATGTCGAGGTCCGGCTGGCTCAGCCGCATGGTGATGGTCTCGTCTCCGCCCTGCTCGGTGATGTCGATGGGCCGGCCGGTCTCGCCCAGCAGGTACAGGTGGATCTCGTTCGGACCGGACCGGTTGGGGTCGACGGTGAAGGTCATCTGACCGATGCCGGGGAACTCGACGTTCTCGCTGTACGCACCGGTGATCCCGGCGGCCTCGGCTGCGGGCTGCAGCGACACCAGCACACCCGTCAGGGCCAGGACAGCCACGATCACGCCGACCTCGATGCGCACCGTCCGCGTCAGGGATGCCCAGGCGGCGTCACGCGCCCGGGACCGGTCGGCGACCTCGTCGGACCCGCCGGCGATGGCCGGCTGCGCGGCACCACGGCGACTCCTCGTCCGGCGGGCGGTCAGGAGGGGCACCAGACGCCGGTTGTTCCAGGCGCCCAGGGCGACCAGCGGCACGACCGTGCCGACCTTCGCCAGCAGCACCAGCCCGTAGGAGGTGTCGAACAGGGCGCGCACGGCGCGGACCTCGGCCCAGGACAGGGCGGACCCGGCCAGCAGCACCGCCACCACCGACAGGGTGAACAGCGAGGAGAAGCGGGCGACCAGACGGCCGGCACCCACCGGGTCGTCGGCGCGACGGCGGGCCCGCAGGACGGTGGCCATGACAGCCAGCCCACCCATCCACAGGGCACCGGTCAGGATGTGCACCGTGGCGGCACCCCACACCACGACGGCGGGACCGGTGGTCAGCGTGTGGCCCTCCAGCAGCAGCGAGGCCAGCATCACGCTGGCGGCACCGACGCCGGCGAGGCCACCCAGCCCGCCGCGCCGCGCCACCAGCAGCACCCCGGCGGCCGCGACGACGCGGATGATTGCCGAGATGCCGACGAAGGTGGCCAGGGTCGCGCCCAGCTCGACCGGGTCCAGCAGCGCGCCGACGCCGTCACCGGTCACCAGGATCGTCTGCAGCAGGACCCCGACGGCCGAGGCGACGAGCGCGGCGAGCGCGGCACGGCCGACCCACCGGGCGGTGGCCGCGGTGTCGGTGCCGACCTCACGGCGCAGCCACCACAGCACGATCGCGGCACCGCCGGCCAGCAGGGTCCCGACGTACATGATCCAGCGGAACACCGCGGCGGCGACGGCCCAGGGGCGGTCGGCGTCGGAGGTGAAGACCTGTGCGACCAGCTGGTCGCCGCTGCCGGCCTCGGCGCCGACGCTGAAGACGAGGGCACCGTTGACCGGGTGCCCGTCGGCGGAGGTCACCCGGTAGGTCACCGCGTAGGTCCCGTCGGCCAGGTCCTCGGCCAGCCCGACCCGCACCAGGTCCGGGGCGTCGTCGGTCTGGAAGGTCGCGCCCTCGTCGACCCGCTCACCGCCGCCGTCGTACACGCGGATCCCGGCCCGGGGGGCCACGACCGGCTCGTTGAACTCCAGGAAGAGCTCCTCGGGCGCGACGTCCAGCACCTGACCGTCGAACACCGACCCGCCCTCGAGCCCGGCATGTGCCGCGGCAGGGGTCACCAAGGTCAGGACGCCCAGGATCGTGAGGGCGGCCAGCGTGAGGAGGCGTGAGGTCTGGAGCTGCATCGACGACATCGTGCCCCAAGGGTCGCACGTCGCCCGCCGGAAGTTCCCCTCAGGTGCGATCGCGGTCCAGGGCGACCGCCGTCAGGGCCTCGACCAGCGGCGCCGGGTCACCGCTCTTCAGCACCAGCGGGACCCCCAGCCGCAGCATCTCTGCACGCACGAAGTCGCCGGCGACCGCGGTGTAGGCGACCACGCCGATGTGGGGTGCCTGGGCCTGCAGCATGCCGATCGCCTCGAACCCGCTGGTGCCCGGCATCAGCAGGTCCATGACGACGACGTCGGCCCCGGCCTCGATGGCGATGGTGACGGCCTCGGCCCCGTCCGCGGCCTCGCCGACGACGCGCAGACGGTCGGCGCGCTTCAGCTGGAGCCGCAGCAGCAGCCGCAGGTCGGGCTCGTCGTCGGCGATGACCACCTTCAGGGCGTCGCTCATCCGATGCCCTGCGTCGGTAACGTGATGGTCGTCACGAGCCCCTCGTCGTCCTGGCTGATGCGCAGCGTCCCGCCCAGATGCTCGACGACCGCGCGCACGATCGCCAGTCCCAGTCCCAGTCCCGGTCGGCTGGTGACGGCGCGCTCGCCGCGGAAGAACGGCTCTGCGGCAAGGCGCAGCTCCTCGGGGTGCAGCGCCGGACCGGGGGACAGCACGACCAGGCTGGTGGTGTCGTCCAGCTGGTGGATCCGCACCTCTGGTGGGGCGGTGCCGTAGTTCGCGGCGTTGTCCAGGACCGCGTCCAGGACGATCTGCAGCGGGCCCGGCGGTGCCTGGATGGTCGTGGCTGCCGGCAGCAGCTCCAGGGGAGGCTGACCGGTCGCCGCCCAGCGCTCGGCGACCAGCGCCGACAGCTCGACGGGCTCGCTGGCGCCCACCGGGATCGCCGTCTGGATGCCCGCGGCGATCAGCATCTGGTCCAGCAGCACCATCAGCCGGTCGGCGTTGCGCACCAGCGCCGGGCCCACCTCGTCCCTGATGACGTCGGGCTCCGCGCCGTCACAGACCTGCCGGGCCAGACCCTGGATGGTGGTCGCCGGCGTCCGCAGCTCGTGCCCGATGACGTTCAGGACCCGGCGACGGATGGCGCCCAGCTCCTCGGCGAGCGCGACGACGTCGGCGCTGGTCGTCGTGCTGTGCTCGCTCACGCGTCTCCGTCCTCGGCAAGGATGATGCCGGCCCGCCGGAGATCCGCGATCTCCGAGTCATCCAATCCTAGTTCACGGAGCACCTCCAGGGTGGCGGTCCCGCGGGCGGGCGGTGCGGTGGGGGGTGCGGTGGCGGTGCGCGAGAACCGGGGTGCCGGTGCGGGCTGCAGCACGTCGTCGACCGTCACGAAGGTCCCGCGTGCCTGCAGGTGGGGGTGGGTGGCGGCCTCGTCCATGCCCAGGATCGGGGCGACGCAGGCGTCGGTCCCGGCGAACAGGTCCTCCCAGTGGTCGCGGTCGGCCGCGGCGAAGCGCGCACCGATGGCGCGCCGCAGGTCGGGCCAGCGCGCCAGGTCGAACTGGGGCCACTCCGCGGCGTCCAGCTCCAGCCCCTCCAGCAGCGCGGCGTAGAACTGGGGCTCCAGGGCCCCCACGGCGACGTAGCGGCCGTCGGCACAGGCGTAGGTGTCGTAGAAGGGCGCGCCGCCGTCCAGCATGTTGCTGCCGCGTCGTCCGGCGTCCCACACGCCCATCGACCGCATGCCGTGGAACATCGCCATCAGCAGGGCCGAGCCGTCGACCATGGCGGCGTCCACGACCTGCCCGACGCCGCTGGTGGACCGCTCGACGAGGGCGGCCAGGATCCCCACGGCCAGCAGCATCCCGCCGCCGCCGAAGTCGCCGACCAGGTTGAGGGGGACCGGCGGGGGCGCGTCGGCCCGACCCATGGGCAGCAGCGCGCCGGCCAGGGCGATGTAGTCGATGTCGTGACCGGCCATGCCCGCCCACGGCCCGTCCTGTCCCCATCCGGTCATGCGCCCGTAGACCAGCCCCGGGTTGGCCGCGCTGCACGCCTCGGGACCGATGCCCAGACGCTCGGCGACGCCCGGCCGGAAGCCCTCGATCAGGACGTCGGCCGACTCGACCAGCCGCAGCAGCAGGGCGACCCCGGCCGGGTCCTTCAGGTCCACCGCGACCGAGCGCCGCGACCTGGCAAGGACGTCGTGGCCGGTGGCGCCCCCGCCCAGGTCCAGCCCCCCGGCCCTGGTGCGGTCGATCCGGATGACGTCGGCGCCCATGTCCGCCAGCACCATGGCGGCGAAGGGGCCGGGACCGATGCCCTGGATCTCGAGGACTCGGATGCCGGTGAGGGGACCGGACGTGGCCATGCAGCTACTCCTTGACGGGGCGGACCGCGGCTGAAGTTCACCCCGCGGGGTGCAACACCCTATGCTCCCAAACATGCACCACCGGACGGGTCACCCCCGGCGGTCGGCGCACGACCTGCAGTCACAGGCCCCTCAACGCAGAACCGTCGGGTGGGCCCTGCGCGGAAGCAACGAGCCCACGGAGTGATTCCGTTAGGCTCCGACGACGACACGCGAGAGAGCCGGGACACGAATGGACAAGGTACGCAACACCGTGGGGCAGCTCGGTGGCATCACCGCCATCGCGCTCGACGGCATGCTGTCGCTGCGTCGTCGGCCCCTGCAGCTGGACGAGTTCCGGCGGCAGGCCTGGTTCATCACCAAGGTCTCGGCCGTCCCCCTGGTGCTGATCGCCGTGCCGTTCGGGATGATCATCGCCCTGCACGTCGGCTCCTTCTTCCGCCAGCTCGGTGCCGAGAGCCAGATCGGCTCGGCCCTGCTGCTGGCGACGGTCCGCGAGCAGGCGCCCATCGCCACGGCGCTGCTGATCGCCGGCGCGGGCGGTAGCGCGATGACGGCCGACATCGGTTCGCGGCGCATCCGTGACGAGATCGACGCCATGGAGGTCATGGGTGTCGACCCCATGCACCGGCTGATCGGTCCGAGGCTGGTGGCCGCCACCGTCTGCTCGGTGCTGTTCTGCTCGATCGTGGCGGTGGCGGGGATCATGGGTGGCTGGTTCTTCGCGGTGCCCGTCCAGGGCGGCACCAGTGGCTCCTACTTCGACTCGCTGTCGGCCCTCGCGCAGATCGAGGACTTCCTGATGATGATCGTGAAGGCCCTGTTCTTCGGCTTCACCGCCGGCGCGGTCGCCTGCTACAAGGGCTTCACGGTCAAGGGTGGTCCCAAGGGCGTCGGCGACGCGGTGCAGTCCTCCGTCGTCATCACCTTCATCCTGCTGTTCTTCCAGAACTTCCTGCTGACCGCCATGTACTTCAACCTCATCCCCCAGAAGGTCTGAAGCCGATGTCCGCCATCCCCGCACCCCTCGCACGCGCCGGAAGACGGCTCGGCAGCCCCTTCGAGGGGCTCTACGACCAGTTCGCCTTCTACGCGGAGTCCATCCGCGGGCTGCCGCTCGCCTTCAAGTACGGCGGCGTCATCCTGTCCCTCATCACCGACGTCGCCATCGGCGCCGGTGCCCTCATCCTGGGCGGGGGCATGTTCTTCGTCATCGGTTCGTTGGCGTTCTTCACCGGAACCGCCGTGGGTCTGGAGGGCTACGTCGCCCTGGACCAGATCGGTGCACAGGCCTACGTCGGCCTGGTCGGCTCGTTCGCCAACACCCGCGAGATCACCCCGCTGATCGCCGGGGTGGCGCTGGCCGCACAGATCGGGGCGGGGTTCACCGCCGAGCTCGGGGCGATGCGGATCTCCGAGGAGATCGACGCCCTCGAGGTCATGAGCGTCCCCTCGCTGGTCTACCTGGTGTCAACCCGCATCTGGGCGGCGCTGATCCTGGCGATCCCGCTGTACCTGCTGGCGCTGTTCACGTCCTACTCCGCCTCGGAGGTCATCGTCACGCAGTACTACGACGTCTCACCCGGCGCCTACGACCAGTACTTCAACCTCTTCCTGCCGCCCATCGACGTGCTGTACAGCCTGACCAAGGCCGTCGTCTTCACGATCTTCGTCGTGCTGGTGCACTGCTACTACGGCTACAACGCCACCGGCGGACCGGCTGGCGTGGGCATCGCCGTCGGCAACGCCATCCGCGTGTCCCTGGTCGGCGTCGTCCTGCTCAACCTGCTGCTGTCGATCATCTTCTACGGCGGCGGCAACACGGTGCGGATCGCCTGATGGGTCGGTCGTTCGGACTCCGGGCCGTCATCGGCCTCGGCGCGCTGGTCCTCATCGGCGTCGTCGGCTACCTGGGCACCCGCTTCGCGCTGGGCACCTACGACGACGACTACCGCATCAGCGTCACCATCGGCGAGACGGGCCAGGGCATCATCTCGGGGTCCGACGTCGTGGCCCGCGGCGTCATCGTGGGCGAGGTCGGGGCCATCTCGTTGGACGACCAGCTGCGCGCGGTGGTCGAGCTGGTGCTTGAGCCCCAGTACACCGTCCCCGCCGACGCCATGTTCGCCGTGACCGGCAAGACGCTGCTGGGTGAGAAGCAGATCGAGATCCAGTTCGACGGACCGTTCGACGCCCCGGACGCCATCGCCGAGGGGACCCTGGTGGACAACCCCGACCAGGTCGTGGAGCTGCAGGACGTCCTGCAGGAGCTGGACGAGCTGCTCGGCGCCATCGACCCCGTGGACCTGGCCATCGTCGTGGATGACGGCCTGGGGTCCTTCGTCGGGCAGGGGGAAGCGATCGCGCGGGCCGTCGACCAGGGTGCGCGCGCCACCGACGTGTTCGCCCGCAGCCTGGACGACCAGGTCCCGACGCTCCGCGACCTCTCCCTGGTCGCCGAGGCGCTGGGGCCGCGGGGTGATGAGTTCAACCGGCTGGGCAGCACCATCGACGGCGGTGCTCTGGACACCATCACCGTCAACCAGAACCGGCTGCGGGGACTGCTCGACACCCTCGACGCCTTCAGCGACCAGCTCGACGTGGTGCTGGAGCTGACCAGGCCCGACCTCGACCGCCTGATCATCCAGGGGGACAACGTGACCCGGCTGCTGTGGACCTACCGGCCTGAGGTCGCCGAGCTGCTGACCGGCATCAGCGAGTACTCCGACACCATCGGCAACGGTGGCCTGTCAGATCCCGGCTTCGCCGGTCTGGCCGCGGCCTTCCAGATCATCCTCGAGAGCCCGTTCGGTGAGTTCTGCGGCGAGGTGCCGCCCGAGCTCGCCCCGCTGATCCCCGCCTGCGCAGGAGCCGCGCCGGCACCCCCGGGTCCCGGCGCGCCCGAGATCCCCACGCCGCCGTCGGTGGTACAGGTGCCGACCGACGTCGTCACCGCGCCTGAGCTGCCCGGCAGGGCCGGTCTCGAGGCCGTCGTCGGCGGCGTCCTCGGCGTCGTCACGGGAGGGGCTTCGCAGTGACCGATCGACTCCCGGGTACCAAGTTCATCCTGTTCTCGCTCGTCTGCGTCGCCGCGGCGGCCTACATCGCCAGCGTCACCGGCAACTTCGGCCGTCTGCCGTTCTTCACCACGGTCAACACCTACGAGGCCGTCCTGGCCGAGGCGTCGGGCCTGGCGGTCGGCGACGACGTCCGCATCGCCGGGGTGGACGTCGGCCGTGTGAACACCATCTCGGTGGAGGAGGGGCGCGCGGTCGTGGCCTTCGAGGTCGACGAGGACGTCGAGCCGACCACGGCCTGGCAGGCGGGTGCCCGCTGGCGCAACGTCATCGGGCAGCGGTTCCTGTACCTGTACCCCAACCCTGGCGGCGAGACCCTGGTGTCGGGCGACCTGGGGCCCGACGGCGCCGGCCGCATCCCCGTCGAGCAGTCCGTCGAGGTGGCGGACCTGGCCGCGTTCGTGCAGACGCTGACGCCCCTGCTGGAGGCGCTGGACCCCGACGCCCAGAACAAGGTCACGGACGCGCTGAACGAGACCCTCGTGGGGCGCGACCAGACCATCCAGTCGCTGGTGACCAACCTCAGCGGGCTGGCCGGCACCGTGTCCGGCCAGGCCCCCGAGGTGCGGCGCGTCATCGCCAACGCCAACCTGCTGCTCAGCGAGTACAACGGCCGTGAGGACCAGCTGACCGGCCTGGTGGACCAGCTGGCCCTCGTGTCGGACACCCTGGCACGGCGCAACGGCGAGGTGCTCGACGCCGCGGTGGACCTCGCCGACGTGCAGCGCGAGCTGGGCGACCTGATCGCCGCCAACGACCAGGGGCTGATCGAGTCGGCCGAGAGCCTGCGTCGCATCACCGACTCCATCGGGCAGCAGCGCGTCGCCTTCGAGGACTCGATCGCCTCGCTGCGCCAGGGACTCGCCAGCTACATGCTGACCAGCCGGATGGGGGAGTGGTTCAACGTGCGCGGCGTCGCCGTCCAGGTCCAGCAGGGGGGCACCATCCTCACCTGCCAGACCGAGACGGGGACGACGTGCTCGTTCCCCAACTCGCCGCAGCATCCTTCCGCCCAGGCCGGGCCCGGCCCGGACGGGTCCGCCGAGGCACCCGCCAGCATCCCCGACGTGCTGTCCATGTCGCCGCAGCGGCTCGACGCCCTCGCCGTGGTCACCCAGGTCCCGATGCTCAACGACGAGATGGTCGCCGCAGGAGGTGCCCGCTGATGGGCCGCCAGTTCATCGAGCGCAGTCCGCTCGTCATCGGCGTGATCACCGCG
>JBFKGB010000075.1:0-11568 GCA_041633535.1 Euzebya sp.
ATCATCCTGGTGATGAAGCGGACCGGCGACGACATGCGCCGGGAGTACAAGGAGACGTCGGAGGGCGGCCTGGCCGTCAGCTTCCCGGAGTGCTGACCGCCCCGCGCCTCGGCGGGTGCTGATCAACATCCACCATGGTGGATTCTGCTCGCTGACCGTCCGGCGTCCCGGCGGGTGCTGATCAACATCCACCATGGTGGATCCTGCTCGCTGCGCGTCCCGCATCCCGGACGCGGACGACCCCCGGCGTCGTGGGCGGCCGGGGGTCGTCTGCAGTGCGGGGAGGGCTAGGCCTCGTCGGTCCCGTCCTCGACGGCCTCGGGGTAGACCTGGGGCTCGGGTGCGCCCTCGGCGAGGGCCTCCTCGAGGTCCTCGGCGCCGGAGGCGATGATCTCGTCGGCGACGACCTCGACGATGACCATGGCGGTCACCTCGCGGTGCAGCTTGACGCCCACCTCGTGCTGGCCGACCGTCTTGATCGGGCGGTCCAGGTCGACCTTCTTGGAGTCGACGTCGATGCCCGTCATGTTCTTCAGGACCTCGGCGACGTCACGCTTGCCGACGGAGCCGTACAGCGTGCCGTCCTCACCGGCGGTGGCCTCGACGACGAGGACCTTGCCGGCCAGACCCTTGGCGACCTCGGACGCCTCGGCGATCTCGACGGCCTCGCGCTTGACGCGGGCACGCTTGAGGGCCTCGGAGTCCGCGACGGCGCCCTTGGTGGCGCGCATCGCGAGGTTCTGGGGGATCAGGAAGTTGTTGGCGTACCCGTTGGCGACATCGACGATGTCACCGGAGTCGCCGAGGTTGTCCACGTAGGACTTCAGGATGACCTTCATGTGTGTCGGTCTCCTCTCTACCGGCTGGTGTAGGGCATCAGGGCCATCTCACGGGCGTTCTTGATCGCCTGTGCGAGGAGCCGCTGCTGCTGCGGGTTGATGCCGGTGACGCGGGCGGAGCGGATCTTGCCGCGCTCGGAGACGAACTTCTGGAGCAGCTCGACGTCCTTGTAGTCGATGTACTCGATCTTGTTCTTCTTGAAGAAGTCTTCCTTCTTCTTGGCGGGGCGCTGCTGCCGCGGGGGCTGTGGGCGTGCCATGGGGTGTTCCTTTGCGTGTTGCGATGAAGCGTGATGTGTTCGGTCTGACGACCTGAGCTAGAAGGGGACGTCGTCGGGCGTCGGGGGCTCCTGCGGGGGCGGGGCCTGGCCCGTCCCGGTGGAGGGTCGTCCGCCGCCGCCACCACGACCGACGCGGCTGATCTCCGCGCGGGCCCAGCGGAGGCTGGGACAGACCTCGTCCGCCTCGATCTCGGTGACCCACTTCGTCTGTCCGTCCCGGTCGTCGTAGGACCGGCTGATGAGCCGACCCATGACCAGGACACGGTCGCCCTTCTTCAGGGACTCCGCGACGTTCTCGGCGTGGTCACGCCAGATGTTGACGGTGAAGTACCCGTCGAGCTTGTCCTCCCACTCGTTGGTCTGGGAGTTCCGCATGCGCCGGTTCACGGCGACGCGGCAGTTGGTGACGGCCACGCCTGTCTGCGTGTACCGGAGCTCCGGGTCAGCGGTCAGGTTGCCGATGACGGTGATGGCGTTCTCGGTCGACACTCTCGATGCTCCTTCTCAGTTCCTCGCCCGGGCCGAGACGGCCACGGACGCTGGGGGTGCGTCGGAGGTCAGATCTTCTTGGTGCGGATCGGGGGGCGCACGAACTTGTGGCGCACGACCTCGTCGGTGATACCGAGCTGGCGGTCGACCTCGGTCAGACCCTCGGAGGAGATCTCCAGGTCGATGACCGTGTAGTAGCCCTCGTTCAGGTGGTTGATCTCGTAGGCCAGCTGGCGCTTGCCCCAGTGGTCCACGTTCACCACGTTCCCACCCTGGTCACCGATCAGCCCGGTGAACTTGCGGATGTTGGTGTCGACGGCCTCGTCGTTGAGATCGCCGCGGGCGATCATCATCAGTTCATAGCTTCGCATTGACCATCCTTCGGTCTTTGGCGGCCCTCACGCTCGTGCGGTTGCACCCGTGGAGGGCAGGACGGACGCAGAAGCGTACCCCGGGTCCGGTGACCTGGCCCCTGTATCTGTTGGAGGAGAGCCGCACCCTGCGGTGATCTCCGACGCGAGGCGGATCCTACGCCGCGGCTGCGACATCCTCGTCGGCGGCCTGCTGCACGACCGGCTCGGGCTGCTGGCGGGCCTCCAGCCGGGCCCAGGCGGTCCAGCGCAGCGACGGCCCGATCTCGTCGGCCTCGACCTCGACCGCCTCGCGCTTGACGGCCGTCCCGTCGGGGCCGGTGGTCTCGTACTCGCGGTGCGTCAGCCGCCCGGTGACGACGATCCGGTCGCCCTTGCGCAGCGACATCGCCACGTGCCGCGCGGTGTCGCGCCAGCAGGTGACGGTGTAGAAGCCGTCCTGGCGGGCCTCCCACGCGCTGGCCTCGGCGTTGAACGTGCGGCGGTTCACCGCGACCCGCAGCCGGGTGAAGGGGATCTCGCTGGAGGTCAGCCGGGGCTCGGGGTCCCCGGTCAGGTTGCCGGTGAGGGTGATGAAGTTGGGTGCGGACATGGTGTGGGCCTCTCTGGTCGGGGACGCGGCCGTGGCCGACGTCCGGTGTGCCCCGACTCAAGCCGATCCGGCACCGCCCGCGAGCGGGAACCACCTCAGCCTGTGGACAAGCCCGTGCTCAGCCCTCGAGGTCCGCCAGCCACGCGGCGAACAGCCGCCGCCCGGCCGCCCGGTGCGCCTCGTTGTGACGGCGCGCCACCGTCAGGAGGTCCTCGCCGGTCCAGCCGTTGTCGGCCAGGTAGGCCTCGACCCCCTCCGCCTCGACGTAGGCGGCGACGAACGACGCGTCGATCTCGGGGTGGAACTGCAGCCCCAGGCACCGACCGACCTCGAAGGCGTGCACGGCGGCCTCGTCGCTGAAGGCCAGCAGCGTCGCGTGCGGCGGTGCGGTGATGTAGTCGGCGTGGGCGTTGAAGAACGGGGTGCCGTCGGGGACCGCGGCGATCACCGGGTGCAGGTCACCGGAGGGCGTGTGGCGGATCGGGATGTAGCCGATCTCGGGCTGGCCGTGCTGCACGCTGCCGCCCAGGGCCTCGGCCAGCAGCTGGGCGCCCAGGCAGATCGCCAGCACCGGCACCGACTCCTCGGCCGCGGCGGCCAGCAGGTCCCGGACGGCCTGCAGGTGCGGCCAGGCCTCGTCCTCGTCGGTGTTCATGTCGCCACCCAGCACGACGACCGCGTCGTAGGCGGTGGGATCGCTGGGGACCGGCACACCGGTCCAGGCCCGGCAGGTCGTGGTCTGCACCCCGGCGACGGCGAGCACCTCGCCGAGGACGCCGGCGTGCTCGTGGGCGAGGTTCTGGATGACGAGGACGTGCATGTCAAGAGTCTCGCAGAGCCGCGATGGCGTCGGGGACGGTCGTGGCGCGCACGACCAGCCGGGCCGTCGCGGCCGGCATCACGTCGGCGGCGACCATGTGGTCCAGCAGCGCCCCGAACGGCGCCCAGAAGTCGTCGGGGTCCACCAGCACCAGCGGCGCCGCGTGCAGGCCCAGGTGGCGGGTCGTCAGGACGTCGGTGATCTCGTCGAGGGTCCCGATGCCGCCGGGCAGGACCGCGAAGGCGTCGCTGCGCTGCACCATCTGCAGCTTCCGCTCGCCCAGGCTGTCGACCAGGACCAGGTCGGTGACGTCGGTGAAGGCGCGCTCGGCGGAGTTCAGCTGGTGGGGGATGATCCCGGTGACGTGCCCTCCGGCCTGCAGCGCCCCGACGGCCATCTCGCCCATCAGCCCGACCCGGCCGCCGCCGTACACCAGCTCCCAGCCGGCCGCGGCGATGGCGCCGCCCAGCTCGCGCGCCAGCACGCGGTAGGCCGGCGCGACGGACTCGGCCGACGCCGCGAACACGCACACGGCGAACCGGTCGGAGGGACGGGAGGACGCGGCCGTGGAGGACATGGCGCGAAGGGTACGTCCCCGTCAGGCCCCGGCCAGCAGCGCACGGGCGTGCCCGACCAGAGCGGGGTCGGGTCGCACCTCGCCGGTCGCCAGCCACCACAGACGGGCGATGCGGTCGGCGTCGTCGGGCAGCGCCTGCAGCCACTCCAGCGCCTCGAGCGCCTCCTCCTCGTGACCGTCGCACCAGCCCTCCACACCGGCGTCGAGGGCGCACCGACGACCCAGCGCCCAGTCGGGGCCGGTGCCCTGTGGCGGCGGCGGCCCGCACGGCTGCACCAGCCGGGCCTCCTCGCCGCACACGTCGCACTCGCCGGCGCTGACGGCCTGCGGCCCCAGCTCGGTGGAGGTCACCCACGGATGGGCGGCCCGGATCGCGCTGCGCAGCGCGGCCCGGTCGATCTCGTCGCTCGCCATGGGCCGATCGTGCCATCCTTGTCGGCACGACGAGGTGGGGAGGGGACGGGTGGCCGAGGACGACGGGACCATGGACCGGCTGGGGGCAGCCATGGACGCGGAGGTCCGGTCCGAGCAGCAGGCCTACGAGGCGATGGCGCTGGCGGCGGAGTGGCGGGCCCGGTCGCTGGTCGACGTCGCCCGTGAGCTGGTGGTCCGGGGGGACGTGGTCGAGGTGGCGCTGCCCGGCATGCACCTGTCCGGCACCGTGGTGCACGCCGCTGCCGACCACCTGGTGCTGCGCAGCGCCCGGGGTCCTGCCGACGTCGTGCTGGCCGCGATGAGCTGGCTGCGCGTCGTCCGCCGGATGCGTGACGGCGGGCTGCTGCCCGGTCGTGGGGCCGCGTCGTTGCGTGCCCGCATGACCGAGCACGAGGTCGCCGGCGTCACCCTGGAGGTGCTGCTGCGCGACGGCGACCGCGTCGTCGGCACCGTCGACGCGGCCGCGGTGGACCATCTGCTGCTGGCCACACGCCGCGGGCAGACGGTCATCCCGTGGCCAGCTGTCGCCGCCGCATGGGCGGTCTGACGGGCCGCCGCCTGGGCGGTCTGACCCAGCCGCGTCAGCCCGTCCGCTCCTCCCGCCCGATCCGGCGACCGCCCAGCAGGATCGTCACGACCCCGAGGCCGCCCAGGACCAGCATCGGCGTGGCCGACAGGGCGACGCCCCGCAGCATCGAGTCGCGCAGCAGCGCGATGGCGTGGGTCATCGGCAGCGCCCAGCCGATCGGTCGGGCCCAGGCGAACAGCCGGTCGGGCGACAGCAGCAGCCCCCCGAAGAACACGCTGGTCAGCAGCAGCAGCATCGCGCCCTGCACCACCTGGGTCGAGGTGCGCGCGATCGAGGCCAGCACGAAGCCGATCCCGATGCTGGCCAGCAGCTCCAGCGCCAGCACCGCGGCCACCGGCCCGACGCCGGCACGGATGGGCGCGCCCAGCACAAGCACCACCGCCAGCAGCATCGCCGCGCCCAGCGCCGCCCCGACCAGCAGGTAGGCGGCGACCTTCCCGGCGACCCGCTCGGCGGGGCGCAGCGGCGACACGGCGAACAGCTCGGTGGCCCGCTGGCTGCGCTCGCGGCTGACCGACAGGGCGATGAAGGTGATCGTCAGGTGCTGCAGGATCAGGGCGACGACGGCCGGGGCGTAGAACTGCGAGGTGGTGACGGCACCGCCGATCAGCTCGGTCTCACCCCGCAGCGGTGCCGCCAGCACGGCGGCGTCCTGGTCGACCAGCGCCTCGGCGTCACGGACCGCCTCGGCACGTTCGGGGTCCTCGTCCTCGCCCTCGGGAAGCGCCCCCTCCTCGCGGGTGGCGTCGAGCGCCTCGTCGGCGATGCCCTGGGTCTCCTCGATCGCCATGGTGACCAGCAGGTCGTTGATGTCATCGACCGCCTGGTCGGTGAACAGGGCGATGGCCTGGGCCTCCAGCGGGTCGATGAAGCTGTGACGCACCTGCACGACCGCGCGCTCCTCGCCACGCAGGTCCTCCACGGTGGTGTCGGGGATGACGACCAGCAGCTGGACGGCGTCGGAGCGCAGCTGCTGCTCGGCGTGGTCCAGGTCGGTGGTGACCTCGGTCACGGTCAGGCGCTGGTCCTGCGAGCCGGCGTAGTCCTCGACCAGCTGCTGGACCTCGGGGTTGTCCGGCGGTGCGACGAAGATCGAGCGGACCGCCGGGTCGGTGGGCCGGACGCCCGACCCGAACAGCAGCAGGATGGCGAGGGGGCCCAGCACCAGGATCGACAGCAGGCCGGGCTGGCGCAGCAGCTCCACCGTCTCCTTGCGGACGACCCCGCCGACGCGGACCAGGAGGTCACGCATCCTGCTGCTCCAGCAGGCTGACGAACACGTCGTCGAAGGGGGCCTGGAAGCGTTCGGTCAGCTGGACCGACAGCCCGTGGGCGGCCAGCACCTCGCCGGCGCTGTCCATCACCGCCTCGGCGTCGTCCACGACCAGCCGCACCGCCCGTCGGTCACGGTCGACATGGGTGGCGCTGACCACACCGTCGTGGGTGCCCAGCGCCTCCATGGCCTCGGCGGTCACCGGGCCGTCGGCGTGGACGTCCAGGACCTCACCGCCCTCGGCCCTGCGACGCAGCTCGTCGGGGGACCCCTCGGCCAGCAGCCCGCCGTCGGCCAGCAGGCCGACGCGGTCGCACATGGCGGCCTCGGACACGATCTGGGTGGTCACGAAGATCGTGCAGCCGTCGGCGGCCAGGGCCTGCAGGTGCTCCCACACGGTGCGGCGCAGCACCGGGTCCAGGCCGCTGGTCGGCTCGTCCAGGAACAGCAGCCGTGGGGCGTGCAGCAGCGCGGCCGCCAGGGCGACGCGTCGCTGCATGCCGCCCGAGGCGTCCTCGAGCGTCAGCGTCTGCTTCCCGCCCAGGTCCAGCATCTCCAGCACCTCGGCGATCCGGTCCTTCGGCTTGCGGACCCCGTACAGCGAGGCGGCGAAGCGCAGGTTGTCCCCGATCGACAGCTGGGGGTACAGCACCCCCAGCTGCGGCATGTAGCCGATGGCCTTGCGCTGCGCGGTGTCGAGCTTCCGCGGGTCGGTGCCGAACACCTCCACCGATCCGGAGGAGGGGGCCAGCACGCCCGTCAGCATCCGCACGGTCGTGGTCTTGCCGCTGCCGGAGGGGCCGATGAAGCCGTGGACGCGGCCGGCGTCCACGGTCAGGTCCAGCCCGCGCAGGACGGTGTGGTCCCCGAAGCTGCGGCTGACCGCTCGGGTGCGGACGGGGGGTGCGTCGGGGCTCTGCATCACAGGTGCCATATCCGGGGATGGTCTGGGTCAACCCCATGTCGCTGCTGCCCCTGCCCCCCGCCCGCGTCGTCCTCGTCATGCGTGCGGTGGCGGTGCTGGGGCTGGTCGCCGCCGTCGTCGGCGGTGCCGCCGGCTGGCTGCTGCTGGGGCGGACCCAGGCGGCGCTGGACGCCTCGCTGGACCTGACCGCCGACACCCTGCAGGCGCTGGACGCCTCGGCCGGCGTGGCCGCCGACAGCATCGACGCGCTGGCGGTGACCCTGTCCGCCGTCGAGCAGACGTCGGCCGACCTGGACACCGCCTTCGCCGACGGCGAGGCGCTGACCCGCGAGCTGGCCGACCTGGTCCGCGGCGACGTGGCCGGGTCGATCCGGGCCGTCGACGGGTCGCTGCCGGGGCTGATCACCGTCGCCGGGACGATCGACACGACCCTGGGTGCGCTGAGCCAGCTGCCCTTCGGTCCTGCCTACGACCCCGAGCAGTCCTTCCGTGCGTCGCTGCAGACCCTGTCGGACTCGCTGGACGGGCTGCCCGACCGCCTGGTGACCCAGGCCGACCTGATCGACGACACCTCGGCCAGCCTGGGTGACGTCGGGGAGGGGGTGGCGGGCCTGGCGGCCGAGCTGGCCGGCTTCGAGACGACCCTGACCGAGACGACGCGTCTGCTGGACACCTACGAGACGACGATCACCGACGGGCAGGCCCTGGTCGCGGCGTCACGCGACGACCTGGGCGGGGTGCTGGTGGCCGCCCGCGTCGGTGTGGTGCTGCTGGCGCTGGCCTTCGCGGCCCTGCAGATCGTGCCGCTGCACCTGGCGGCGGCCGCCGCCCTCACCCCTGCTCGGCCTGCGCCCGGTCCCCCTGCTGGTCGTGGGCGGGAAGGTCGCGCAGCCAGCCGACGATCTCGTCCTTGAAGTACCGGAACACCCGGCCGCCCGGCATCTTGTGGGCGGGGATCGTGCCCTCACGCGACAGCTTGCGCACGTAGTCCAGGTTCATGTCCAGCATCTCGGCGACGAGCGCCGCGGTGAGGATGTCGGGGTACTCGTCCAGCGATCGGCTGTCGGCCATTGCGGCTTGCTCCTGTCCGTGACACGGCCCCGCCAGCAGGGTCTGACGGGGATGCAGACAGCCTATGACGTGCAGATGGGGGTCAGCGGGTGCTGTCCACACCGGTGCCGGTCCTCAGGTCGGTCGGGTGGTCCCCGGGGCCCGTCAGATCCACCTCCTGCACCCGGTCGGGACCGGGCAGCGGGCCGAACCCGACGAAGAACTCCGCGTCGGCGGCGTGCGGCGGGTACTCAAGCAGCTTCCTGAGGTCCTTGCGTATCGCGCGCAGCAACCCGGCGGGGTCCCACCCCGGCGCGGTGCAGAACGCAAGCGCCGCGTCCACCACCTCTTCGCTGCCGTAGACCGCCGCATCGGTGATGGCGATCTCGATGTCCAGGGTCTCGCCCCGGGTCAGGTGCACGGGGTCGAACCTGAGCGTCCCGTCGTTGTCAGGGACCGCGAAGCTGTGGATCCGGTTGGAGAAGATCGACAGCGCCCGGTAGGCCCGGCTCAGGTACTCGAGCTCGGTGGCCTTGCGCTGCCGTCGACGCTCGATCCTGCCGTTGATGGCCTGCTGCAGCCCGAAGGCCGCCACGCCGGCGAGGACGAGGACCAGTTGGGGGACCAGGTCCGACATGGTCGCTCACACCCCCAGCAGCCAGAGCTGGTTGGCGCCGCCGTGACGCTCGTACTGGGCGACAGCGCCCTTGTCGGACTGGGACCAGCCGACCACCTCCAGGCACTTGCCGCTGTGCCGCGCGACGATCTCGTAGGCGCCGTTGCGGTCGGGCACGAGCCGCCACTGCTGGTTGTGCCCGGCGCTGGCGGTGTACTGCTGCACCAGGGCACCGTCGGCGGTGCTGACGGCGGTCACGTCCAGGCACCTGCCGCTGTGCATCGCCGCGATCTGCACGTACCCCTCGCCCTTGGGTCGCAGCAGGAACCGCTGGTTGTCGCCGCCATGTGCCCGGTACTGCTGCAGCGGCGTGCCGTTCGTCAGCGCCCAGCCGGTGACGTCCAGCACCTTGCCGCTGTGGGCGTTCGTGAGGGTCACGACCTGGGCCGGGGTGTTCTCCCCCTCCAGCTCGACCCCGTCGAACAGGTGCTCGCGCACCCAGCAGTACTTGTCCCACAGGAGGTCCAGCCCGGCCCGCAGGTCGGAGTAGGCCTGCTCACGCAGCTGGCGTCCGTCACGCAGGTACGCCTGGATCACCCCGATGAAGGAATGCTGTCGGGCGCTGACGTCGTAGTTGGACCCCAGGTCGTTCGTGAAGCCTCGGCACCGTGCGCCGTCCGTCCCGAACTCGCAGCGGGAGCTGCCGTTCGTGCCCGACCCGAACAGCTTCTCGCCGTCGGTGACCACGGACGACGGGATGAGGTCCGTCATCAGGTTCGGGTTGGCCCCGGACTGGCCCTCGTCGACGACCCGCAGGCTGGTCAGCAGCCGGTGCAGCATCTCGTGGTGCCACAGCCAGCTCGAGGCACCAGGGTCGACGTTGAGTCCTGGGCCGAACCCCGCCGAGCCCCGTGGCTCGGTGGCGATCCACGTCATGTACGGGTCCTGGGGCTTGCCCTCGTGGTCCATGACCCGGGTGAACAGCTCGTGCATGGCGCGCTCCGGCAGGCTGATCGACCCGTGGCCGACCTCGGTGTACACGGGCAGCTGCTGCACGTCCGACGTCGCGGGGGCCTTCCCGCAGAAATCGAGCGTCCCGCCGGGGTAGGCCGTGCACCAGTCGACGTCGTGGCCGATGGTGGTCAGACGGTCCCGCGTCATCGCCCGTGTGAAGTTGATGAACCGCGTGGTCGGACCCGCGGGGTCGCGGATCAGGGCGAACAGGTCGTTGCCGAAGGCCGGCGTGTTCAAGTCCGTCCAGCCCTTGCCGGCACGGAAGTCCGCGCCGGACAAGACGATGCGGTCCCGGGTTCGCCCGGCCGCCGCGACGGGCCGCTCGCCGCGCCATTCACCGTCACGGTCGAGGTCGTCCAGCCAGGCGTAGCGGACCGCGTCGTGTTCGTCGGAGAACGCGGCGAGCAGCCGTCCCCGCCATGACCCCAACGACATGACGGGCATGCGCCCACGGTTGGGGGTGAACCGGTGAACGGACGTGAAGAAGCCGGTGTCGTACTGGCGCGGTCGGACGCGCACGTGCTCGATGCCGTGCAGGTCGTCGACGTCCAGCCTGGTCTGCCAGACGAACAGCAGGTGGAACGCCCCCGCGTGGTGGACCAGGTCGCCGAGGGCCAGGCAGCGGTAGCTCATGGGGGTGCCGCGCTCGGTGACCACCGGCTCCCATGCACCTGTCCACGGGGCGTCCAGGCGCAGGAAGGTGACGTCATCACCGATCGTCCGTCGGGCGACCAGCACCTCGCCCGACCCGTCGGACGTCAGCAGGCCCTCGCGGACGTTGCGCCAGCTGTACGCGCCGTCCGGTGCCATCGAGGCATCGAACCGCCGGTAGTGGAGGGTCTGCCCGGTTCCGGGATAGGACACGTGCAGCAGCCGAGGTCCGGTCGTGACCGTCGCGGTGATGCGCCCCTCGACGACGCTGGCGTCCGTGGTCAGCGCCATCCATCCGCTCCAGCGCCCGCCCGGCGGGCAGGTCGACAGGTGCAGGTTGTCGTCCTGGCCGTGGCACAGCAGCAGCAGGGTGTCATCGTCGCGTGCCAGCAGCAGCGGGGTGGTGCCGGGCGCGGCACGCAGCGCCGCATGTCCTGACCCTGCACCCACCTCCTGCCAGGGTCCCCACCCGTCTGCCAGCGACGTGGTCGACGAGGCGACGACGCTTCCCGCCGTCGTCACGACGGCGGCCTGCAGCCGGTCCCCCTGTCCGGCGAGCGCGGGCGCTGCGTTGCTGTGGGGTGCGTGCAGGTCAGTCCATCCGAGCTGTGTCATGGCGTTCTCCTCGGTTCCGGGGGGTGGGCGATCGGCGGTGCCCGACCCGTCCGTCATGCGATCGTCAGCACCCTTCGCCGTACATCGAAGGGCCGAAGGTCCCGGTCCTTTTCGGTGATGACGACCGGGACCGGAGCGGTCACGCAGCGTTCCACCGAGTTGTCCACAGCCGTGCCGTGGAGACGTCGCGGTACCGGTCGGCTTCTGCGAGCGTTGGGCAGGAATCTGGATGCCGGGGGTTGAACACGCTCGGTGAGGACCGCAATGGGGAGGGGTATGTATGGAGCGGGACGACGTCGTCGACGGACCGACGATGGACCTCGACGATGCGGGGCCACAGGCGCCCGTCCGACGTCCGGTCAACGGTGGGTGGGTGCTGATGGTCGCGGCCGGTCTGGTCGCCGCGGTCGCCAACTACGCGCTGCTGACCA